>CAIMCU010000039.1 GCA_903839585.1 uncultured Actinomycetes bacterium
CCTTTTCTGTTGGCGCACTCTGCACTAACTTTGAATCACCTAAATAGATCAACTTCAATAACTTCGGTATAACTCCGTGCTCTTTCCAGTAAAGTAGAGCGTATATTCGGAGTTGAAAGAGCGCCTTCTCTTCCCATCCAGCTTTGGGAGACTTACCGGTTTTATAGTCCACTATTCTTACCTCACCTGTTGAGGCAACATCTAAACGATCTACATATCCATGTAGGTATAACTCTTCGGAGATATTTAACTCCAAGTGCAGCTCACGGAAGGTGGCATCAAAGGTAGATGGGTCTTCGAGTTCGAAGTAGTTTTTCAAAAGGGCTTCTACGCGATCAATCCACTCCTTTTCATTAGGAATCAACGCCGCCAACTCAGGCTTACTCTCCTTTTGATCGGCCCATCTAGAGGGAACGAGAGATGCAGCCATCTCAAGATTTCGAGACGTGCTGGGTGAGTCGAAGAGATCCTCCAAAACTGTATGGATAAGAGTGCCTCGTTCGGCGTCAATACTTGGAGGTTCTGGAAGTTGATCGATGACTCTGTACTTATAGAGAGCTGGGCAGTTATTGAACTCCGTCACCCTGCTAGGGGAGAGGCGCAGAGGTTTAGGGATTGGATTCACGTTGGAGAACATACCCCCACGTGAGGAGGTTAATTCCAATAAGATGCCCACGTGTCTAAGAAACTTGGCTACTTTTCCGCTGGCGATCGTGTGCAACTGACCGATCCAAAAGGCAAGCTTTACTCCTTGACCTTAACACCGGGAAAGGAGTGGCATACACACAAGGGTTGGATATCCCATGACGACATTATTGGATTGCCTGAAGGCTCTGTTGTATCTACTAATGCGGGTTTGAAGTTCACAGCGTTTATTCCTTTACTCACAGATTATGTGCTTTCGATGCCACGAAGTGCCACGATCGTGTATCCAAAGGATGCAGCGATGATAGTTGGATTCGCAGATATTCACCCTGGTGCACGAGTACTTGAAGCTGGAGTTGGCAGTGGCGCGTTAACTATCTCCCTTTTGCGAGCGGTCGGTTCGCAAGGAACGGTTCACTCAGTTGAGCGCAGATCTGATTTTGCTGAGAATGCGACAGAGAACATCACTAATTACTTTGGTCAGAGACCTCAAAACTGGAGCTTGGAGATCGGATCACTTCAAGAACAGGAGTTTGATCAAGAGTTCGATCGCGTTATTTTAGATATGTTGGCTCCGTGGGAGTGTGTTGACCTCGCGGCACGGGTACTACGACCAGGTGGGGTTTTCATGGCGTATGTGGCTACAACAACTCAGCTTTCAGACACTGCAGAGGCTTTGAAAAGCGATGGTCGTTTTACTGAACCAGAGAGCTTAGAAACCCTCGTTCGTGGATGGCATCATGAAGGTTTAGCCGTTCGCCCCCAACAACGAATGATCGGACATACCGGCTTCCTTATACAGAGTCGTCGAATGGCCCCAGGTGTAGAGGTGTTAGCTAGACGTCGCAGACCATCAAAGGGTGCATACGGTGTCACGGAAGAGTGAACGGCTTGTCAACTTAACGATTGCGTTACTCGCCACTAAGCGGTACCTAACGAAGTCTGAGATTCTTAAGAGTATTGAGGGGTACGAAGGAAGCCCTGAGACTAAAGAACGAATGTTTGAACGAGACAAAGATGACTTACGAGGTCTTGGAATTGAAATCGAGGTTGGAAGTTTTGATCCGCTTTTTGAGGATGAACCGGGTTATCGAATTGATCCACAGAGCTACCGTTTTCAGCTAAAGGATTTGGACTCAAACGACATTGCAATCCTTTCTCTAGCCGCGCAAGCATGGCGAGGTGCCGCACTTGAAACCTCTGCTCTTTCAGCGCTGATGAAGCTCTCCTCTATAGGCATTGCTGCCGATCTCTCCGAGCTCCCATCTATCGCTCCTCAGGTCACGAACTCAGTCGATGAGATCGAACTCATCACAAACTCACTAGCAAGCCGAACACCTATATCGTTTTCGTATCGCAACGCCGATCTATCTATATCAAATCGAAGAATCCATCCCTATTCAACTGGAAGCGCTGATGGCTTCTGGTATTTAGCGGGGTTGGATCTTGATAAGCAAGAGGTTCGAATCTTCAGATTGGACCGCATCGTGGGCCACGCGCAGATCAACGGCGAGCAAGGCTCATACCTTGTTCCCGATGATTTTGATTTAGCAACCCTGATGGGCACACAAGCCAAGAAGAATAAGGCTCTCATTCGAGTCCGAAGAGATAAGGCTCATTCGATGAGAAGCGCCTCCACAATCGTCGAATCCGATGCTGAATGGGATTTGGTGGAGTACATATATGCCAATGAGGATCAGTTGATCTCCGAGGCGTTGTGGTATCGCGGAGACCTGAAGATAGTAGAGCCACACGTCCTCAGAGATCGCGTGATTTCGGTAGTGCGTGAGATTGGTGCGCATCATGCCTAAAGAGATCTCTCCGGCTTTGCAAAAAGTCTCACGCATGTTGAACTTAGTACCATACCTATCAACGCATCAAAATATTGCGCTAAAGGAGCTAGCCAACCGATTTGATGTTAGTAAGAAGGAGATACTTGAGGATTTAAATGCTCTATGGATGTGTGGGTTACCTGGGTACACCCCACTTGAACTGATCGATTTATCCTTTGAGGATGGTTTTGTTTCGATTAGTAACGCCGAAGCGTTGCAGATGCCGAGGTCTTTGACACAGCCCGAACTCATGACCTTAATACTCGGCATAGGGTTGATTCTTGACGCTCAGGAGCTAGATGATGAGCAAAGACAGCGCATCAATACTCTTAGGGACTCTCTCGTAGCTCTTTCATCCGCGAAGGTGTCACTAACCTCAAACATCGACAGTGGTCACCGATTCGTTATTAAACAAGCCATGGATTGCCGTAAAGCCTTGATGATTTCTTATCACTCTCCGGTGCGCGATACGTTAACGCAACGTTTGGTATATCCAATCTCGCTGCATGTTGAGAATGGACTGGAGTACCTGCAAGCCAGCACAGCCGATGGAGTTCGTAGCTTTAGATTGGATCGCATGAGCGCTGTCCAGATCGCCGATGCCAAACCGATTGGAGTTGCTGATACAGCAACTAGACCAGCATTTCGGGCAAAGATTGAACTTGTCAGGTCAGATAGAAGATCAGCAGAGGCTTTTGGTTTAAGTTCCGGCTCCTCTGAGATGAGCAAAGTTTTTGAGGTCGACTGCTTTAGTGAAGAGTGGCTCATTCGCACCGTTTTGAGCTGTGCAGGTGCCGTGGAGCTAAAAGAGCCTCTTCATCTTCGAGCCGAGATTGCCCGGTGGGGCGGTGATCTCTTAGAAAGTTACGCTGATTAGAAAGTAGCCGATATAGCTCATTTTGGGATATCTTTGGTCCATGCCTTTTCTACGTGAGCCCAGCCACATCCTGCTCCTTCTTATCGTCGTATTGGTTCTCTTTGGTGCTAAACGCCTTCCAGACTCTGCCAGATCCCTTGGAAAATCCATGCGCATCTTCAAGAGCGAGATCAAAGAGATGAAGTCTGAGGACGAAACTAAGAAGAACGATCCAAACAACTCACAAGAGAACTAGTCTTTATGGCGGCCCCTCAAGGCGGTCGTATGCCGCTTCTAGAGCATCTTAAAGAGTTTCGTACACGTCTCTTTAAATCAGTCTTAGCGGTCTCCTGCGGATTTGTGCTCGGTTGGATTTTCTACAATCCAATTATTGTAAATCTGTCAAAACCTGTCTGTGATCTTCAAGCCGCTCAAGCCGCTGGTGCAACTAACTGCGGATCTTTGTATATCAACGGCGTGCTTGGACCCTTGAATCTACAGATTAAGGTCGCAATTTTGGCCGGAGTTATCATGATGGCACCTGTTTGGCTCTATCAACTCTGGGCCTTTATCGCCCCAGCTCTTCATCGCAGGGAAAAGCGCAACAGCGTCTTCTTCTTCATCGCAGCAACACCTTTTTTTGCTGCTGGAGCAACTCTTGGTTATCTGGTGTTACCAGCTGCTATCCACGTTCTTTTTGGCTTCACGCCAGAGTCGCTTTCAAACCTGGTCAGATTTGATGATTACCTCGATTTTGTCATGCGTGTGATCTTGTTGTTCGGTATCGCCTTTGAACTTCCGGTTTTTCTCATTACCTTTAATCTGATTGGCTTCTTAAGCGGTACGTCAATCTTGAGACCTTGGCGTATTTGGATCTTTGCAATCACTCTCTTCGTTGCGGGATTTACACCAAGTGCCGATCCTCTCTCAATGCTTGCCCTGGCAGTTCCATTAATACTGTTATATCTGGGCTCAGGTGTCTTTGCACTGCTTAATGACAAGAGAAGGGCAAAGAAGTTTGCGAAGGAGCTGTCGGATTAATGTGGATTGTCGTTATCAATCCAGTGGCAGGACAGGGCAAAGGTGCAACCGTTGGTGCTCAAGTTACTGGTTTGTTAACCAGTAAGGGGGAGAGCTACACATTAGTTACCGCAGCTAGCGCGGATTTATTATCGATCTCTCTGATTAACGTTCTGAGAACACAAAAGTGCAGGGGAGTTCTGTGCGTGGGTGGGGATGGACTCGTCCATCTAGTTTTGCAGATTGCCGTGAAGGAGAAGGTGCCAGTTGCCATATTCCCAGCCGGTACAGGAAACGACTTCGCCCGAGCTATTGGGGTGGCACATCATCCGATTCCGGAGTTGCTTGAGCACATTCTCACGACCGATCCCGTTCCAACGGATTTGGGTTTAGTGGATTCGGAGTGGTTTGGAGCCATACTTTCCAGCGGTTTTGATTCAGTAGTAAATGAGAAAGCAAACACGATGGAGTGGCCAAGCGGTCCCGCAAAGTACAACGCAGCGATTTTGTTAGAGCTGCCCAGGTTCAAACCAATTAAGTATGAGATCACCCTAGATAATCACAGTGTAACAACCGAAGCGATGCTTATAGCTGTCGGTAATGGCAGCTCATACGGTGGCGGAATGAAGGTGTGCGCAGAAGCCAATCTCCATGATGGACTCTTCGATGTCGTTATCTTGCGGCCAGTTTCTAAGTTTGAGTTCTTGAAGGTATTTCCTAAGGTCTATAGCGGCAGCCATCTCTCACACCCTGCTATCGATATCTACCGTTCGAGGACGGTTGTCTTGAACTCATCGGCCACCGCATACGCCGATGGAGAGCGCATCGGACAACTACCGGTTCGTGCCGAGTGTGTGAAGGATGCGGCACTAGTCTGGTCTCTGTGACCACACCGGCTGAGAGATTCGCTGCAGCCAAAGCCCGAACCAGCCATCCGGTTACCGATGATTTTATTTCACAGTTCTCTTTTCCCTTTGATCCATTTCAAATCGATGCTTGTCACGCCGTTGAAGATGGTGCTGGGGTACTAGTTGCTGCTCCAACTGGTGCAGGAAAGACGGTGGTGGGGGAGTTTGCCGCCTTTAGCGCACTTTCAAAGGGAAAGAAGTGCTTCTACACAACCCCGATTAAGGCGTTATCCAATCAAAAGTTCTCAGAGTTTGTAGCAAGGTTTGGAGAGGAAAAGGTAGGTTTACTAACTGGTGATACCAACATCAATAGCGAAGCCGATATCGTTGTTATGACCACGGAAGTGTTACGCAACATGTTGTATGCAGGATCCAACACACTGACAAATCTCGGTTCAGTGGTTATGGATGAGGTGCACTACTTAGCAGATAAGTTCCGTGGCGCTGTATGGGAAGAGGTTCTCATCCATCTTATGGAAAGTGTTCAGGTTGTTTCCCTTTCTGCCACCGTCTCTAACGCTGAGGAGTTTGGAGAGTGGTTACAAGAGGTACGCGGTGATACAAAGGTAATAGTGAGTGAACATAGACCTATTCCTCTATACCAGCATGTTCTAATCGGTTCACGAATGGTGGATCTCTTTAGTCAACCCGGCAAGGTAAACCCTGAGATTCTCTCGCTCGAACGTGAAGCGATGAAAAAGGTTCGCATACCGCGTCACAGACGTGAACAGTGGGGTGCATCGGAGTCCAGACTCTCTAGGGCGGAGATTATCGATAAGTTGCAGAGAGAGAACATGCTCCCAGCGATCACATTCATCTTCTCTAGACTTGGTTGTGATTCGGCGGTTTCTCAATGTTTAGCGGCAAATCTCAAGTTAACAGATACAGCTGAGCGAGCGGCGATACAGGAGATCGCCGCTCGATATACATCAAATCTTGCGCAGGAAGATCTAGAGGTCCTTGGTTATCGAAACTGGATCACCGCTCTTGAAAGAGGAATAGCAGCTCACCATGCTGGTTTGTTACCCAGTTTTAAGGGCGCAGTTGAAGAGTTGTTCCAGAAAGGTTTAGTCAAGGCGGTTTTTGCAACGGAGACCTTAGCCCTGGGTATCAATATGCCGGCTAGAACTGTTGTTTTGGAGAAACTGACAAAGTGGAACGGTGAAGCGCATGTGCCCGTTACACCAGGGGAGTACACACAGCTAACGGGACGAGCAGGGCGACGAGGTATCGATATCGAGGGTAACGCGGTTGTTCAGTGGTCACCGACCGTCGATAGCGCTACCGCGGCAGGTTTGGCTTCAACGCGAACATATCCGCTTCGATCATCATTTACTCCGACATACAACATGGCAATCAACTTGATCTCTAGGTTTGGTCGTGAGCGGGCACGCGGAAGTCTTGAGTCCTCCTTTGCACAGTTTCAAGCCGACAGAGCAGTTGTCGGGTTGGTTCGACAGATCAAGAAGAATGAGGCCGCGCAAAAGGAATTAATGGAGTCGGCTGCTTGTCACCTAGGAAACTTCTCGGAGTACGCAGTGATAAGAGGAGACATCAAAGAGGTTGAGCGATTGCTCTCTAAGCGCGATAACCGCAAGAGTTTTGATCAAAGGCAGCGCAATCGCATGGAAAGTGAACTCGATGCGTTAAGGCGTTCAATGAAGAATCACGCATGTCACTCCTGCAACGATCGAGAAACACACGCAAGGTTTGCAGAACGTTCACTTCGACTAGCCCGTGAATCAGAGGGATTGCGTGGTCGTGTAGAAAATCGCACGAACG
>CAIMCU010000040.1 GCA_903839585.1 uncultured Actinomycetes bacterium
GTCAGTAAACGGGTGCGCCGCAATCGATTTATCGCACTCTTTCTAGCGATCGCACTCGGCGTTGGTGGCTGGTACGTTCTCGTTGGTCCTGGCTCAAAGGTAATTGTTCCCTCAGTTATAGGTGGAACTCAGAAGGAAGCAAACGCAGCCCTGACATCGCTCGGGCTCACATCGGTTATCGCCGAAAAAAGATTCTCAGAAGATATAGCTGAAGGTCGCATTATTGAAACCATTCCCAGTGGTGGAGGTAAGGTCGAAGCTAGCGGTCAGGTAAAGCTAGTGATTTCAAAGGGTCCAGAACGGTATGTAATTCCAGCTGTCACAGGATTGACCCCGGAGGCGGCTGTCAACGCACTCGCCAAACTTCCCGTAAATGTTGGAGAACTCGTCGAAATCTTTAATTCAACGACACCTAAAGGATTTGTCATCTCGTCAACGCCTGCTTCTGGAGAAAAGGTTAAACGCGATTCAACAATCACCCTGACAATCAGTAAGGGCGTAGAGACAGTTAATCTTGACTCATATATCGGCAAGAGTGGTGAACAAGCGCTAAATGAGTTAACACAGGCTGGCTTTGAGGTTGATTCCAAGTACATCTTTGACGAGAAGGTTTTAAGTGGAGCCGTTATTTCTCAAACCCCCGCTGGCGGAACACCGGCCCCCAAGGGATCCAAAATTTCAATTACCGTCTCCAAAGGCTCTCAGTACGTCTTTATTCCAAACCTCTTATCAATCTCTGAGGCCAAAGCAAGAGATGCTCTGAAAGACTTAGGACTAATTCCTAAGGTCAAAACAATCGGCAAGAAAACCGATAAAAAGGTCACAGCTGTCTCGCCAAAGGTTGGATCAAAGGTTAAACGCGGAAGCACGGTCACCATCACCGTAAGCTGATAGCTGTAGGGTATGCAAATGCCTTCAGCTGCCAAGAAAATCTCTAAACCTAGAATCGGAGCACACACCCCAACAACTGGGGGTATGGCTAAGCGATCTATTGCGTATGCAAAGGAGATCGGCGCTGAAGCGATTCAAGTTTTCGCATCAAGCCCACGCACCTGGGCGATGCCAGAAGCTAAACCTGAACTCGATAACGAGTTTAAGATTAAAGCGGCAGAGTTGGATATTGAAACCTATGTCCATGCACCATTTTTGATCAACCTGGGTTCTCCAACGGAAGCGACCTATAAAAACTCACTTGCAGCAACGGCATACGCTCTTCAACGTGGAGCCGATATCAACGCACTTGGAGTTGTTATTCATACCGGTTCTGCAGTAGATGTTACCCACGTTGACAACGCGTGGAAGCAGATTCACGAAGGCATGATGCCGATACTGAACGCTCTCCCCGATGATGCGCCTTACTTATTGCTAGAGCCCACCGCTGGCCAAGGTCAATCACTTGTGAAGAAGTTAGATGATCTCGAGAACTATTTGAAAGCGCTTGAGTACCACCCAAAGGTAGGTATCTGCCTCGATACCTGTCACGTCTTCGCTGCTGGACACGATATCTCCGCAAAGGGAGGCATGAAGGCAACGATTGATCTGCTCGTTGAGATTGCCGGAATTGAGCGATTCCAACTCGTCCATGCAAATGATTCAATGGATGTTTGTGGAGCTCTTAAAGATCGCCACCAAAACTTAGGTGAGGGCCACATCGGTATCGACCCCTTCAAAGAGTTGCTTGCTCATCCTGCTGTAGCAAACGCTCCGCTTATTCTTGAAACACCAGGTTTGGAGCTCATGCATGGTCAGGAAGTTGCTCTACTGAAAAAACTTCGTGGATGAACGCACGCCATCAACTTCAACTGCGATTAGCACCGTGGGCCTTACTGGCAGTTTCCGCCTCATGGGGGTTGGCCTTTGTTGTTATGAAGGATGCCATCGTCAGACAAGATGTCATGAGCTTTTTAACCACTCGCTTTGCCCTCGCTGTACTTGTCATGCTGGCGATTCGCCCTCAAGTCATAAGGTTAATCAACAAGGATTTACTCCTTAAAGGTGTTGCAGCCGGTCTCTTTCTTGGAACTGGCTACATCTTTCAAACATTAGGTCTTGCTCGAACCGGCGCGGCGATAACAGGCTTTGTGACAGGACTCTACGTAGTCCTAACTCCACTCATCGCTGCGATGATCTTTAAAGAGAAAATCTCAAAGCTCACCTGGTTCTGTGTCTTTCTTGCAACGATTGGCTTAGCCCTTCTTTCACTACGTGGTTGGTCGGTAGGCGTTGGTGAGCTCTTGGTCTTTGTTAGCGCAATCGCTTTTGCCGCACATATTGTTTCTTTAAGTCGATGGAGCTCCGGGCGAGATGCCTACGCAATGACTATCGTGCAACTGGCTGCATGCGGTGTGTTAACCGGCTCAATCTCGTTGGCACAGGGATACAACAGGCCACCTGACGTAGGGGTATGGGCCGTTGTTGTCTTTACGGCGGTCTTTGCAACAGCGATCGCTTTTATGGTGCAGACCTGGTCTCAAGCGCACATCTCCTCGACAAAGGTTGCCGTCATCTTGACCATGGAGGTTGTTTTCTCTGCCTTCTTCGCAGTTCTCATAGGAGGAGAGAAGCTGACTCTGCAGATTCTCTTAGGTGGCGCACTCGTTCTTACCGCGATGTATTTGATTGTTATTCGCGAACAGAAGTAGGGTGTGAAGATGGCTATCGATCTTCGCTCCGACACGGTTACTCGTCCAAGTGAAGCGATGCGCCAGGCAATCGCTACAGCACCTGTTGGTGATGATGTATACGCAGATGACCCGACAGTTAACTCCCTTGAAGAGCGCGTGGCTAATCTCTTTGGGAAAGAAGCTGGCTTGTTTACGCCAACTGGATCACTTGCAAATCAATTGATGATTAGATCCTTAGTCTCACCGGGTGAGGAGCTACTTGCAGAAGGCAACTCCCACATAGTTCGTGCAGAACTTGGTGCGGCCGCAGTTTTTAGTGGAATAACAACACGCACATGGCAAGCTACTAATGGTGCTCTCATCGCTAAGGATGCTCTTGAGATTGCAAGACCTGAATCTGGACCCTACCTCGTATCAACAACGGCGATCGCAGTTGAAAATACCCATAACTTCGGTGGTGGCACAGTTCAATCACTTGATGAGATTGCTGCACTACGTAAAGGAGCTGATGAATTAGGTCTTGCTCTTCACTTAGATGGAGCCCGTATTTGGAACGCCCATGTTGCCTCTGGCGTACCCCTTGCCGAGTACGGCAAGTACTTTGACACAATCAGTGTCTGTTTGTCGAAGGGTTTAGGCGCTCCTATCGGTTCAATAGCTCTTTCAACAAAGGAGCGAGTAGCAAAGGCCCGTGTATGGCGAAAGCGTTACGGAGCGGGAATGCGACAAGTTGGTTTACTCGCAGCAGCCGGTCACTTTGCTTTAGATCACAATATCGAACGGCTTTCAGAGGATCACCGTCGCGCTAAAGCTATCGCGCAAGCAGTAGGCAATACCGCTCTGGTAGATCCTCAACTCGTTGATACTAATATCATCGGAATCGATCTTTCCTCACTCCCTTTATCAGCGGCCGATCTAGCAACTCGTTGCAAGGAAAAAGGTCTTTGGATAAGTGCTCTGGGACCAAAGTACGCACGTTTAGTCACGCACTTAGATTTCGATGACGCTCAACTCAGTGATGCGATTGAAATCTTAAAGAGCGCCCTCGTGGTGAAGTAGCCACTCCTTCTTGCTCAACCCGTAGGCATA
>CAIMCU010000041.1 GCA_903839585.1 uncultured Actinomycetes bacterium
CCTCACAAGGGGACAGGCTGGCCACAATGAACTGGAGCAGAACGTGTACGCAATCGTTAATGCTGGCGGACGCCAGGAGAAGGTCACCGTTGGTGAAACCATCACTGTCGATCGCATCGACTCAGCTGTTGGATCAACTGTTTCCTTCCCAGCTGTTCTCGTCGTTAATGGCGCTGCAGTTACTACTGATCCAAAGGCGCTAAGCGCTGTAAAGGTCACCGGAGAAATTCTTGACGAAGTAAAGGGTCCAAAGATCGACATCCTTCGTTACAAGAACAAGACTGGTTACCGTCGTCGTCAAGGTTTCCGTGCACAGCACACACGAGTAAAGATCACCGCAATCAGCGGTGCGAACTAAGGGGCTGAACAATGGCAAGTAAGAAGGGTGTCTCCTCGACACGTAACGGTCGCGATTCAAATCCTCAGTACCTCGGAATCAAGCGCTTCGGTGGACAGGAAGTTAACGCAGGCGAGATCTTGGTTCGTCAACGCGGAACACACTTCCACCCAGGCAAGAACGTTGGTCGCGGTAAGGATGACACTCTCTTTGCTCTAGCAGCAGGAGCGGTTGAGTTCGGTCGCGCTCGCGGACGTCGCGTTGTGAATGTAGTTCCAGCAGTTTAATTTTTGGTTCTCATAAAGAGCGGGCCGCACCAATGAGCGGCTCGCTTTTTTGTTTCTACAAGCTTTATATCTAGATCAAGTATCGAGAAGAAGGAGGCAAGAAGTGACAACTTTCGTTGATCGCGTAACCCTCCATGCCGCTGCCGGAAAAGGTGGCGATGGCTGTGTCTCTGTAAAGCGTGAAAAGTTCAAGCCACTCGGTGGACCAGATGGCGGCAACGGTGGACGTGGCGGAGACATCATTCTCGTAGTTGATTCAAGCGTTACAACACTTCTTGACTTTCACCATTCACCACATCGCAAAGCAACATCGGGTCATCAAGGTTATGGCGATCGCAAAGATGGAGCATCTGGTGAGGATCTAATCCTGCCTGTTCCAAACGGCACCGTAATCTTTGATCGCGAAGGAAATCAGCTCGCTGACTTAGTCGGAATCGGAACCACCTTTCTTGCTGCACAAGGTGGACAAGGCGGTCTCGGAAACTTAGCTCTCTCATCTTCAAAGCGTCGAGCACCTGGCTTTGCTCTTCTTGGCGAACCAGGGGAAGAGCGCTCTCTTTACCTTGAGCTAAAGTCAGTTGCAGATATTGCACTCGTTGGATATCCAAGCGCAGGTAAGTCATCTCTGATCGCTGCAATCTCTGCTGCACGTCCAAAGATCGCTGACTATCCCTTTACAACCCTTGTTCCAAACTTAGGTGTAGTTCAAGCCGGCGATACTCGATACACCGTTGCAGATGTTCCAGGATTAATCCCAGGTGCATCTCAAGGAAAAGGCCTTGGCCTAGAGTTTTTACGCCATGTGGAACGCTGCGTCGCTTTAGTGCATGTTCTAGATTGCGGAACATTGGAAACTGATCGTAACCCTGTAGATGATCTTGAAATCATTGAGCAGGAGCTGGCACTTTATGGCGGGCTAGAGGATCGAGTACGAATCGTTGCTCTCAATAAAATCGATCTTCCAGATGGTAAAGCTATGGCGGATATGGTTGAACAAACCCTTCGCGATAAGGGTTATGAGGTCTATCAAGTCTCTGCAGCAAGCCGCGAAGGTTTAACAGATCTCACCTATGCGATGGCGCGATTAGTACAACGCGCTCGTGCAGAGGCTGCTACCGAGGAGCGCACAAGAATCATTTTGCGTCCAACGGCCGTTGATGACTCTGGCTTTAGCGTTCAATTAAATGGTGATGGCTCCTTCAGCGTGCGTGGACAAAAGGTTGTTCGCTGGGTTCGCCAAACAAACTTTAAGAATGCAGAAGCTGTCGGCTACCTCGCAGATCGCCTTGCTCAACTTGGCGTTGAAAAGGAGCTCTTTAAAAAGGGAGCTGTGGCAGGTAGTGAGGTTCGCATTGGCTCCGGAGATAACGAGGTTGTCTTTGAATGGGAGCCAACTATTGAAGCCGGTGCAGAGCAGCTGGCAGGTCATCTACACCGTCGTGGTGAGGACTCGCGCCTTGAAAGTACTTGGAAGGTTGAAGAACGCGTCGAGGATATCCTCTCTGAGGAAGAGATTGCGAGACAATGGGAGTACAACGTTGCTAATCCGCACACACCTGTAAAGGAGGAAGAATGAGCCGAAAGGTTGTTACTGATGCAAAGCGCATCGTTATCAAAATCGGATCATCCTCACTTACCGGAAGCGCTGGTTCACAGTTAGACCCAGCCGCTGTTGCGAAGATCGTTGATCTGGTTGCATCCCTCAAGAAGCGTGGCGCAGAAGTTGTTCTCGTTTCATCGGGTGCAATCGCCGCCGGTTTAGCGCCGCTTGGACTTGCGTCACGCCCAAAGGATTTAGCCAGTCAACAAGCTGCAGCCTCAGTTGGTCAAGGACTTCTGATCGCCAAGTACAACGAGAACTTCACACGTCATCAGATCATTTCATCTCAAGTATTGATTACTACAGAGGATGTTGTTCGGCGTTCGCACTATCAAAATGCACAGCAGACGCTTAACAAGTTGATCTCACTCGGAGTCGTGCCAATCATTAATGAGAACGACACAGTTGGAACACAGGAGATTCGCTTTGGCGATAATGATCGCCTTGCAGCCCTTGTAGCGCTCCTCATTAACGCCAACCTTTTAGTTTTAGTATCAGATATCGATGCGCTTTATAACGCTCCACCTACACAAGCAGGTGCGAGTGCTATCCATCATGTAAAGAGTTTTAGTGAAATAGATTCAATCGTCCTCGGTGGTGCAGGCTCTGCAGGTGTAGGCAGTGGGGGAATGGTTACAAAGGTTGAGGCTGCACGAATCTCTACCGGTGCCGGTATCCCAATGCTTCTAACATCATTAGAGCAATCATCGGAGTCCCTACATGGCGCAGAGCTTGGAACTCTCTTTGATGTACAAGCATCTCGCAGTAACTCCCGTTTGTTGTGGCTAGCACACGCTTCTACACCACGTGGGCGACTGGTCTTAGATCAAGGTGCAGTCACCGCAGTTCTCGAACGCGGCGTTTCACTTCTACCTGCAGGTGTAACCGCTGTTGAAGGAGAGTTCATCTCTGGAGATACCGTTGAACTACTTTCTCCAGATCGAGCCGTAATTGCGCGCGGCCTTGTTGCCTTTGATTCTGATGAGATTCCAC
>CAIMCU010000042.1 GCA_903839585.1 uncultured Actinomycetes bacterium
ATCTCATCGAGAAAACGAGAGGCTGGATTGTAGGTAGGTGATCCCCATGCAGAGCGGTACTCAGCACGGGAGATATAAAGCCTTTGTTCTGCACGGGTTAAACCAACGTAAGCAAGTCGACGCTCTTCTTCGAGTTCGTTCTTATCCCCCATGGTTCGTGAGTGAGGAAAGATTCCATCCTCCATTCCGGTTAAGAAGACTGTGGGGAACTCAAGACCTTTCGCTGTATGCAGAGTCATTAAAGTGACAACGCCGCCATGATCCTCACCATCTGGAATCTCATCAGAGTCTGCAACCAATGAAACCTTTTCTAGAAAACCAGCCAGAGAGATCTCTTCATCCTCACCAAGCTCTTCAATAGGTCGCTCTTCATACTCCATAGAAACGGCAACGAGCTCCTTAAGGTTTTCTAAGCGAACCTCATCCTGTGGATCGGTGCTCACCGCTAACTCAGTGAGCAGTCCGGATTGTTCAAGAACCGCTTCGACAATAACGGAGGGACGGGTTTTTGCTTCGACAAGCACATTAAGGGCGATCATCATCGAAACAAACTCGCTCATCGACTGCGCAGCCCGGGCTGGCGTATCGGAGGATTCATTGCAACGGGTGAGGGCTTGCCAGAAAGTTATCTTGTTACTTCTTGCAAAATCCTCGACCGTCTCTATTGCTCTATCACCAATTCCACGTTTAGGAACGTTGATGATGCGCCGTAGCGAGATTTCATCCTCAAGGTTTGAGAGAACCCGCAAATACGCCAGTAAATCCTTAACCTCTTTACGTTCGTAGAAGCGAAGTCCACCGACAACTTTGTATGGAAGAGCTGCCCGCATAAAGACTTCTTCAAAGACACGTGACTGGGCATTGGTGCGATAGAAGATAGCTGTATCACCTGGATTAGAGGTGCCTTTATCTGCAAGTTCACGTATCTCGTTCTTAATGAACTCAGCCTCATCATGCTCTGACTCGGCAACGTAACCAATTAATGGTGCGCCAGAGCCAGCTTGCGACCATAGGTTCTTTTCTTTACGTGACTCATTCTTGGTGATAACAGCGTTAGCAGCGTTAAGAATGTTCTGTGTAGAACGGTAGTTTTGTTCGAGAAGGACGGTTGTGGCGTTGGGATAGTCGAGTTCAAACTGCAAAATATTGCGGATTGTTGCGCCGCGAAATCCATAGATAGATTGGTCGGCATCGCCTACAACGCAGAGCTCGGCCGGAGGCATGCCCCCATCTGCGCCGCCGGTGAGTTCGCGAACCAGTATGTACTGGGCATGGTTTGTATCTTGGTACTCATCGACGAGAATATGTCGGAAGCGGGAACGAAAGCGCGCCTTTGCTTCAGGAAAGCGCTGCAGAACTTGAACGGTTTTGAGAATTAAGTCATCAAAATCCATTGCGTTAGCTGACTGCAACCGCTTCTGATAGATGGCGTAAACATCGGCAACGATGTGTTCAAACTGATTTGATGATGCCTCAAGGTAATCCGATGGACCTAGGAGCTCATTCTTTGCATTTGAGATCATCGACTGAAACTGTCTAGCTGGATAGCGCTTGGGGTCGAGGTTGAGCTCTTTAGCAACGATAGTGACAAGCCTCAATGAATCCGCTGAGTCGTAGATACTAAAAGTATTTGCATAACCTAAGCGATATGCCTCTTGGCGAAGAAGACGCACACATGCAGAGTGAAAGGTTGAGACCCACATCGATTTGGCAACAGGACCAACGAGCTCAGTAACGCGCTCTTTCATCTCGCCAGCAGCTTTATTTGTGAAGGTAATTGCAAGGATTTCAAATGGCTTTACTTCGCGTCGTGCCATTAAGTATGCAATTCGACGGGTAAGAACTCGCGTCTTTCCAGATCCTGCACCTGCAACGACAAGGAGTGGGCCTCCAGAGTGAGTAACCGCCGCCTGCTGCTGGGGGTTTAACCCCTCGAGCAAAGGATCGGTCGCGTTCATGCGCCGGAGTCTATTAGGCTTCGCTGACATGGAGCCGATTTCAGATTCAGAGATTAAGCGCGTACTCGTTGTTAACGCCCACCCAGATGACTCCGATTTCGGCGCATCGGCAACGATTGCACAATGGGTAAAAGCTGGCATTGAGGTCTCTTACGTGCTTTGCACAAACGGTGATCAAGGTGGAGAAGAGTCGGGCTTTACAAAGGAAGAGATGCCGGCGATTCGCCAGCGCGAACAGCGCGAAGCCGGTGCCGTAATTGGAGTTACAGATATAACCTTCCTTAACTACGTTGATGGTCACCTTGAACCAACTATCGGTCTGCGTAAAGATTTAGTACGACAAATACGTCGCGTAAAGCCAGATCGCATTGTCTGCCAATCGCCTGAACGCAATTGGGACCGCATTGGTGCAAGCCACCCAGATCACTTAGCTGCAGGCGAAGCTACGGTGCAAGCTGTCTATCCAGACTCACGGAACCCCTTTGCATTTACAGATCTACTTGAAGAAGGACTGGAGCCTTATAAAGTAAAAGAGATTTGGATGATGGGCTTTGCAAACCCCGATCACTTCGTTGATGTCACAGATACATTTGAGCTAAAAATTAAAGCTCTTCACGCTCATGCATCACAAACCTCCCACAACCTAGAGATGGAGAAGATGGTCCGTGAATGGGGTGCAAGGAACGCCAAGAACGGTGGACTTCCAGAGGGTCGCTTAGCTGAAGCTTTCAAAATCGTTAATACGAACTAACTACTTAAGTACGATCTTTTCTATCTTGACAGCTTGTACCGGTGCGCCATTTACAACGTAGTAATCCTTGCCATCTGACCTGCGCTCAAAGGCTTTCTTGGATCCGATGTACTTCAAAATATCTAACCCTTTTGTAACCTTGGCCCACACCGTATAGACAGGTTGAGCGAAGGTTGAGTCCTCATAGACAAAGAAAAACTGAGCCTTTGTTGTTTTAGGTTCGCTTTGTTTTGCCATCGCCAAAGTTCCAGCTGGATAGTTATTAATTCCTAACTTTGGAAGGTTCTCTTCCACTATTCCGTTCCATCCTTCAGGATTACCGGTTCCATTAGCTTTGGGGTCTCCGCACTGCAAAATCGAGAATCCATAATCCGCAGTTGTCATGCGGTGACAGTAGGTCTTGTTGTAGTAACCACCTCTGACAAGAGCGGCAAACGCGGTGACTGCCTGAGGCGCTTTACTCCCTAAAAGGGCGACTGTGATGTTTCCGCAGTTGGTATAAAAGGTTGCAGTCTTTGGCAAAACTTTCGAGATGCTTTGTGGCTGCTTAACGACCTTCATTACAGGAAGCTTCCCATCAACCTTGGTGCAGTTGATTGCAGCACTAGCTGGAGCAGAGACAAACACACCCGTTGCTACAAGAGCCAAGGATGTAAAGATAGCGATCGTTTTCTTCATGTTTTTAACTACTCCCACTCAATCGTTCCGGGCGGCTTACTCGTTACATCCAGCACAACTCGGTTAACTTCACGAACCTCATTGGTAATCCTTGTAGAAATCTTTTCAAGAACCTCGTAAGGAACCCGTGACCAATCAGCGGTCATCGCATCCTCCGATGAAACCGGACGGAGAACGATTGGATGTCCATAGGTTCGACCATCACCTTGTACGCCAACGCTTCGAACATCTGCAAGGAGAACTACTGGGCACTGCCAGATCACGCGATCAAGTCCTGCCGCTTTGAGCTCTGCTCGTGCGATTAAATCTGCGTGGCGAAGAATCTCAAGCCGCTCTGCAGTAACGCTTCCAATAATTCGAATTGCAAGACCTGGACCTGGGAATGGTTGGCGCCAAACAATCTCTTCGGGAAGTCCAAGCTCTAAGCCAACCTGGCGAACCTCATCCTTAAAGAGTGTGCGCAGTGGTTCAACAAGTGTGAACTTTAAATCATCGGGCAATCCACCGACGTTGTGGTGTGACTTAATGTTTGCAGTACCAGTGCCGCCGCCAGATTCAACAACATCTGGGTACAAAGTGCCCTGGACCAAGAACTCAACATCTCCCCCAGCTGCAATGTCTCGTGCAGCTGATTCAAAGGAGCGGATGAACTCTCTGCCAATTATTTTTCGTTTTGTTTCAGGATCGCTGACACCATCGAGTGCGTTGAGGAATTGATCCACCGCATCGACTACGACGAGTTCAATGCCGGTAGCTGCAACAAAGTCGCGTTGTACTTGTTCAGACTCTCCGCTACGCAGCAAGCCGTGATCTACAAAGACGCAGGTGAGCTGTTTTCCAACAGCTTTTTGAATGATCGCCGCCGCAACTGCGGAGTCAACGCCGCCTGATAATCCGCAGATAACGCGCTTTGATCCGATTACCTCTTTAGCACGTGCAATCTCTGCCTCTGCGATGTTGTGCGTTGTCCACGTCGGTGCACACTTTGCGATGTTGATAAGCCAGTTCTTCAATATCGCCTGTCCATGCTCTGAGTGCAAAACCTCCGGATGGAACTGAACCCCCGCTAGCAACCCTGTTTCATTCTCAAAGGCAGAAATCGGAGTATCAGATGTCGACGCAGTAGTGACAAAACCCGGTGGAGCCTGAGTGACAGCATCACCATGTGACATCCAGACACTTTGTACGTTGGGAAGAGATGAAAAAAGCTTTGAGGCTGTCTCCACTTTCATCTCTGTGCGTCCAAACTCCGAGTTTCCAGTTTGGCTAACTACGCCACCGAGAGCCGCTGCCATCGTTTGGAATCCGTAACAGATACCAAAGACTGGAATTCCAAGCTTCAGGATCTCAACATCAATCTTCGGAGCGTTCTCTGCATAAACACTTGAAGGACCGCCAGATAAAACAATCGCTGATGGTGCTTTTTGTCTTACTTGGGCTGCAGTAATGCTTGATGGAACTATTTCGGAGTACACATGTGCTTCACGTACTCGACGAGCAATGAGCTGTGCATACTGTGCGCCGAAGTCGACGACTAGTACGCCGTTATCCTGTGTAGACATTACGCCCCGTGAATAAGTACTTCTACGCGCTGGAACTCTTTAACATCTTGGTAACCACAAGTTGCCATTGCGCGAGCAAGTGCACCAAACAGATTCATAGACCCATCGGATGTATGAGATGGTCCAAGCAAGATCTCTTGAAGAGTTCCAACCGTTCCAACATTTACACGCTCTCCACGGGGAAGTTCTTGGTGATGAGCCTCTGAACCCCAGTGCCAACCAAGTCCTGGCGCTTCAACGGCTTTAGCAAGTGGCGAACCCATCATGACCGCATCTGCACCCATAGCGATCGCCTTTGCGATATCACCGCTGCGACCAACTGAACCATCTGCAATAACGTGAACGTATCGCCCACCCGACTCATCGAGGTACTCGCGACGAGCCGCTGCAACCTCTGCAACTGCAGATGCCATAGGAACTTCGATACCTAAGACTTTGCGTGTTGTATGCGCTGCACCGCCACCGAATCCGACGAGAACACCTGCAGCACCAGCGCGCATTAAGTGCAGTGCACCGTTAGCTGTTGCAACCCCACCGACAATGACAGGAACATCGAGTTCGTAGATAAACTTCTTTAAGTTAAGCGCCTCATTTTCAACACCGACATGCTCAGCAGAGACAGTTGTTCCGCGAATAACGAAGATATCTACTCCAGCTTCGATAACAGCTTTGTGAAGATCTGCGGTGCGTGCAGGTGAAAGAGATGCTGCAACAGTTACACCGGCGTCGCGAATCTGCTTAATGCGCTCTTTAATGAGCTCGGGGCGAATCGGTGCGCTGTAAATCTCCTGCATACGTCGGGTTGCATGCTTATCTGGCATCGATGCGATTTCACCTAGAGGGATACGAGGATCGTCATACCGCGTCCACAGCCCTTCGAGGTTGAGAACACCAAGTCCACCAAGCTTTCCAATTGCAATCGCTGTATCTGGTGAAACAACGGAGTCCATAGGAGCTGCAAGCATGGGTAGATCAAACTTGTACGCATCGATCTGCCACGCCGTTGAAACCATCTCTGGGTCACGGGTGCGTCGACTAGGAACTATTGCGATGTCATCATAGGAGTAGGCCTGACGTGCGCGTTTTCCGGGAGCGATTTCGATATCCATACCCGTTATCCCTTTCTCGCATAGTTTGGTGCATCTGCAACATCTAAGACATCATGTGGATGGCTTTCTTGTAAACCAGCTGAGGTAATTTGAATGAGTCGGCCTTCACGGCGCAGAGTTTCAATGTCAGGTGCTCCTGCATAACCCATTCCACTGCGCAGTCCACCAACTAATTGATGAACCATGTCAGCAACTGGACCACGGTATGCAACTTTTCCTTCAATACCTTCAGGAACAAGTTTGTCCTCTGAGAGAACATCATCTTGCATGTAACGATCCTTAGAGTAAGACTTTTGTTCTCCGCGAGACTGCATCGCACCAAGAGATCCCATTCCGCGATAAGCCTTGTACTTGCGGCCATCGATTTCAACGAGTTGTCCAGGTGACTCTTCACAACCTGCAAGGAGTGAGCCAAGCATTACCGAGTTTGCACCAGCAACGATCGCCTTAACGATGTCACCTGAGTACTGAAGACCGCCATCTGCAATGAGTGGGATGCCAGCTTTATTACAAGCCTTACTTGCCTCCATGATTGCGGTGATTTGAGGGACACCAACACCTGCAACAACGCGCGTTGTACAGATAGATCCTGGGCCTACGCCAACCTTTACTGCATCTGCACCGGCGTTAATGAGTGCTTGTGCACCTGCACGTGTAGCGACGTTTCCACCGATGATGTCGGTAGTTGGAGAAAACTTTTTAATTCGCTCGATCGCATCGAGAACGGCACGGTGGTGACCATGCGCGGTATCGACAACTACAACATCGATGCCTGCTTCGATGAGCGCTTGTGCACGGGCAAAGCCATCATCGCCAACACCTACAGCAGCCCCTGCCAACCCAACGTTCTTTACTAGCTTTGCGTGGGTTACCTGATCCTCGATTGAAAGGTTACGGTGCAGGATTCCTATGCCACCGGCCTTTGCCATTGCGATCGCCATTGCTGACTCGGTAACGGTATCCATCGCTGATGAAACAACTGGAACGGAGAGAGAGATATTGCGGGTGAGCCATGTAGCGGTACTAACCTCGCTTGGCACAACCTCAGATGCATCTGGAAGAAGTAGAACATCGTCGTATGTCAGGCCGAGCATTGCGACTTTATCGTTATCGCTGCTCATTAGCCCTCCATCCATTCTCGCGAGGGCCCAGTCTATAGGCTCAATTAAGCCCCGACCGCCTGCGCAATCTCATCACAGGCAGACTCAATCCCCGATGCCACAACAGCGTTTTCGCATGTAATTTTCGCCCAGCCAGGTCCTCCGAGAATAATGCGCGGCGCAGGCCGAATCGCAGGTATGTCTTGAATGAACTTTGCGTGTGCATTTTGTGGAAGCTGTGCCCAAAGAAAGACAGCGGGAGGAGCTGATCGCGTAATCATTCCGCTCAACGCCTCTAGTGGAGTGCGAGCGCCCAGAAAGTTGGTCTCAATAGAGCGCTCAGCTAAAGCGGCAGCAAGTGCGTGCAATGGAATCGTGTGCATCTCTTCGCCAACCGATGCAAGAAGTACTGGATGAGCATTGATCGGCTTCTTTATCTCAACCATTGTCTCGCGCAGAATACGTTTAATAATCTCAGTGAGCATGTGCTCAACCTCAATGCCGGTTCCTGACTCAGCCCACTCTTTTCCGACCCTTACGAGTACGGGTACAAAGACGCTTTTCCATGCATCGATAACGCCGTTCTCTTCAATCTCATTTCTCAAAAAAGTTTCTACAAGCGGTCTATCTAAGGCGTTTGCGGCGTGAACAATCGCATCAATAGTTTCATCGCACTCTCTGCAGGTCGAGGTGAACTGCTCAATCTTTACCTTGCCTTTGTGCAGTAGCGCCTGTGCTGCAGCATCAGCTGGTGAGACACCTGCGCTAATCAATCTGCGCATAACGGTCAGCTTTGCTAAATCCTCAGGACAGTATCTGCGGTGAGAGCCGGCCTCGTGATCGGAGGGTCCAAGGCCATAACGCCGATCCCAGGTGCGAAGGGTGGCCGGGGCTATTCCTAGCCTTCTGGCTACCGCTGCGACCGTTAAGAGCTCTTCCACGCCCCTATGGTGGCCTGAAGTGGGCTAACTCACCACTCCAAAATGAGGGTTGAACAAGGATTGAAGCGGTAGGTACTTGAACAACTTATGAAACGGTTGTAGCCTATGGGCATACAGCAGGAAATAGGAATAAAGGAGAACACTGATGGCCGATATCGCACGCATCCCTCTTCCGATTATCGAAGACTGGGAATGGCAGCACCAAGGTGCCTGTCGCGCGCTGCCATCGGAGATGTTCTTCCATCCAGATGGTGAACGAGGTCCACGCCGTCGCAACCGTGAAAACGCTGCAAAGGCTGTCTGTGCATCATGCCCAGTTTTGGAGAAGTGCCGCCAGCACGCGCTCGCAGCGCAGGAGCCTTACGGTATCTGGGGCGGATTATCTGAGGATGATCGCGCAGCAATCCTGAGCAAGCACGCAGCTAAGAAGCTCTTCGACGCTTCATAAGTTTTAAAAAGGTAAGTTAAAAGATTTGGGTAGTAAAAAACCCCCGCCGGTTACGGTGGGGGTTTTTAACTAGTGGCTAGCTTGTCGAGCCACTTCGTAAACTCAGTGGCTGTGACCACCAGGTCCGTGTGAATGTCCATGGCCGCTTGACTCTGGCTCCTCATTAGCTGGGCGCTCATACACAACAGCCTCTGTTGTAATAAACATGGCAGCAATAGATGCAGCATTTGCTAGAGCTGAACGAGTTACCTTTACTGGATCGATAACGCCATCCTTTGCAAGGTCACCGTAAACATCGGTTGCAGCGTTGAAGCCTTCATGTGACTTCATTGCGCGAACCTTTGAAACTACAACGTAACCCTCAAGCCCTGCGTTTTCAGCGATCCAACGAAGTGGCTCATCGCACGCCTTGCGAACAAGGCGAACTCCTACAGCCTTATCGCCTTCAAAGCCGAGATCTCCTTCGAGGGCGTCTGCAGCATGCACGAGAGCTGCTCCACCACCGATGACGATTCCTTCTTCAACAGCTGCGCGGGTTGCAGAGATAGCATCCTCAAGACGGTGCTTCTTCTCCTTCAACTCAACCTCTGTGTGTGCTCCAACCTTGATAACGCAGACTCCACCGGCGAGCTTTGCAACGCGCTCCTGAAGTTTCTCCTTATCCCAATCAGAGTCAGATCCAGCAATCTCGTTACGGATTTCAGAGACGCGCGCTGCAACCAGCGCCTTGTCCCCTGCTCCATCAACGATTGTTGTTGCATCCTTTGTAATAACAACTCGACGTGCGCGACCAAGATCTGAAATCTCAACCTGATCAAGCTTCATTCCAACCTCAGCTGAAATTACCTGACCGCCCGTAAGGATTGCGATGTCTTGAAGCATCGCCTTGCGACGATCTCCAAAGCCCGGCGC
>CAIMCU010000043.1 GCA_903839585.1 uncultured Actinomycetes bacterium
GGAAGGAGATTTACATGAGTACTGCTCTGCCTGCGCTAGATATCTCTCGCGCCCTAACCCGCATCTCTCACGAAATCATTGAGAAAAATGGCGGAATCAAAAACCTAACCCTTCTTGGGATCCCCACTCGTGGCGCTCATTTAGCTAAGCGCATCTCTGCAATTATTGAGGAGATTGAGGGGAGCGCGGTTCAAAATGGAACGCTAGACATCACCCTCCATCGCGATGATCTGCGCCTTCGACCTCCGCGCGCATTGATGCCCACTTCGATTCCGTCGCTGGGGGTTGAAGGAAGAGATGTAGTACTCATAGATGACGTTCTCTTCTCCGGTCGAACGATTCGCGCCGCCCTGGACGCTTTAGGTGAGATTGGGCGCCCAAAAACCGTACAGCTTGCAGTACTAGTCGATAGAGGACATCGCGAGCTTCCCATTCGTGCAGATTTTGTAGGTAAGAATATTCCGACCTCACCATTGCAAAGCGTTGAGGTTCATCTAACGGAACTAGATGGCGAAGACTCTGTGGTGGTCAAGTAATGAAGCATCTCTTATCAATTAGCGACCTCTCAAAGAGCGAGGCCATCAATATTCTAAATACGGCAACGGAGATTGCAAGGGTAAGCGATGGCCCGATGAAGAAACTGCCTACCCTACGCGGTCGAACCATCGTTAACCTCTTTGCTGAAGACTCCACACGTACACGGATTAGCTTTGAGGCTGCTGCCAAAAGACTCTCGGCCGATGTCATCAACTTCTCTGCAAAAGGATCTAGCGTAAGTAAGGGCGAGTCCCTCAAGGACACCGCACAGACGTTGCAAGCAATGGGCGCTGACGCTGTAATCATCAGACATAGCGCCTCTGGTGCCGCTGCTCGACTTGCAGATCTTCAATGGATGTCTGGAAGTGTTGTCAACGCTGGGGATGGAACTCACGAACATCCAAGCCAGGCACTTCTCGACGCCTTCACAATTCGTAAGCACTTGGGTAAAGGACAGGATGATCTTTCAGGATTGCGAGTAGCAATTGTTGGGGATGTTTTGCACTCAAGAGTTGCTCGCTCTAACGTTTTACTGTTAACCAAACTTGGGGCGCATGTAACTCTTGTGGCACCACCGACCTTGTTGCCGGTTGGAGTTACGACCTGGCCCGTCACGGTTTCTTATGAGTTAGATGAAGTCTTGCCACAGGTTGATGTAGTTATGATGCTTCGTATTCAATTGGAGCGGATGACAGATCTGTTCTTCCCAAACGCTCGAGAGTACTCAAGGTATTTTGGTTTATCCCTTGAACGTCTGCGAACATTGAAGCCAACTGCGATAGTTATGCATCCAGGTCCGATGAATAGAGGGCTAGAAATAACAGCCGATGCCGCCGACAGCGCCCGCTCAGTAATAGTTGAACAGGTCTCAAATGGAGTGAGCGTACGCATGGCCATTCTCTACATTCTTCTGGCAGGATCTCAAGAAGGGATTTCACTGTGAGTAACTCTTTTCTAATCCAAGGTGGCACCCTTGCTAACGGTAAGAAATCAGATCTGTTGATAAAGAATGGCCTGATCGCCGAAATTGGGGACAAATTAGTTAACGCAGATGCGGTGACAGTTCAAGCGCAGGGGTGTGAGATTCTTCCTGGATTAGTCGATCTGCATACACATCTACGTGAACCCGGTCGCGAAGATAGTGAAACCGTACTTTCTGGATCAAGGGCTGCAGCTAAGGGTGGTTACGTTGCTGTTTCGGCTATGGCAAACACTTCACCGGTTGCAGATACCGCAGGGGTTGTAGAGCAGGTTTGGCGATTAGGCCAAGACGCTGGATTAGTAGATGTATTTCCCATTGGTGCTGTGACACAGGGATTACAGGGGCTAGCTTTATCTGAGATGGGTGCGATGGCGCATTCACAAGCAGCCGTTCGTATTTTTAGCGATGATGGAAACTGTGTCGCAGATTCTCTCGTTATGCGCCGCGCTCTGGAGTATGTAAAGCAGTTTGGTGGCGTTATCGCCCAACACGCGCAAGACCCTCGGTTAACCAATGGAGCTCAGATGAATGAGGGTGATGTCTCATCACGCTTAGGGCTAAAGGGTTGGCCAGCGGTTGCAGAAGAGGCGATTATCGCTCGTGATGTACTGCTCACTGAACACGTAGACTCTCGATTACATGTTTGTCATGTAACGACAGCGGGTGGAGTAGAGATTATCCGTTGGGCTAAGGCTCGCGGAATCAACGTAACAGCAGAGGTAACACCACATCATCTCCTTCTTACAGATGAGAGCGCTTCGACATATGACCCTATCTATAAGGTAAACCCACCACTTCGTACCGAAAAAGATGTTATGGCTTTGCGACAAGGGTTAGCC
>CAIMCU010000044.1 GCA_903839585.1 uncultured Actinomycetes bacterium
ACTTCGTCGCGAGCTGCCGCGCCTGGATCGTATGACTTAACGAAATTCGCTAAGGCATCCCGAATTTCATTCGGTTGGATCTTGAGCTCTGCCATGTCGTTCTCCCTTTGTTTTTTCTACTTAAATCTTTACTTACGCTTTTTGTCCGGCTAATTCGCGACCTGCATGTGCAAGGCGATTTGAAACACTTCCATCTACTAGCTCATCTGCAAACTTGACTGAAACGCCACCAATAATCGTTGGATCGATCTCAATATTGACGCGGATTGGCTGACCAACCTGCTTCTCAATAGCACTCGCTAGGCGACCCTTTTGAGAGTCTGACATCGCTACAGCTGTGCGAACCACCGCTATCAAACGATTACGGCGATTAGCCAAGCCGAAGAGGAAATCAGCAAATGCGGCCTCCAAACTACGTCCTCGAAGACCCTTCACTAATGCAACTGCAAGTTTGGCAGTTGATGGTGAGGCTTTCTTGCCAAGGATTTCATTAATAAGAGCGCTCTTAGCCTCTGCACTTCCATGACCCACGAGCGCCTTACGGAGATCGAATGAGTCATTAATCATCTGTGAGGTCTCAAAGAGTTCATCTTCAACGCGATCGAGTTCATTTGAGATATTGGCAGATGAAGCCTCAGCCTCAATCGCCAACTGCTCAATAACATGAACAAGATCTCCAGTTGCAGACCAGCGAAGGGACGCAACATCGGTCAAAAGAGCAACAGCTAAATCGCCAATGCTTTTTCCGAAGAGATCCTTCACGAGTACCGCTTTTGCCTTTACATCGCGGGATTGATCTGCGATTGCTCGGCGAAGAGATGAGTTATCTGCAAGAACTTCAGCAGCAAAGAAAAGGTGTGAAGACAACTCGGTAGCGGAGGCAGCGCTTGCGCCCTTCACGGCAGCATCGAGCTTGCCGCGTGCAATCACGAGTGATTGACGGCTGCTTCCTCCGAGGTGAATTCTCATCTTTACTTATTGCTCTTTTCTAGATCATCTAAGAAACGATCAACAATGCGTGATTGACGAGCCTGGTCATCTAGTGCTTCCCCGACAATCTTTGAAGCTAACTCAACTGCAAGTGCACCAACCTCATTACGAAGTGATGTAACCGCTTGTTGACGTTCAGCTTCAATAGACGCATGGGCCGCGGCTGTAATTCGTGCCGCTTCTTCCTGCGCCTTGACGCGAAGTTCTTCAACGATAGATGCGCCTTGTACACGAGCCTCTTCGCGAAGCGTTTGAGCCTCATCGCGTGCCTTTGAAAGCTGGTCGTTGTACTGAGTAAGCGCGCGCTGTGCATCTAGCTGCGCCTTCTCTGCGCGTTCCATACCGCCTTGGATCGCCTCTGTGCGAGCGGTAAATGCCTTTTCAAACATTGGCACTACCTTGCTGCGCATTACAAGGAAGAGAAGGATGAACGCAACAGCGCCCACTATTAACTCCGCAGTATGCGGAATCAGTGGATTTACCTTCTCTGCCTCAGCGGCAAAATTTAATGTACGCATTGTTTATTAGAGAACGAATGCGAGAACGAGTCCGAAGAGTGCGAGTGCTTCAGCAAGCGCGAATCCAAGGAATGCGATTGGCTGTAGAACACCACGAGCTTCTGGCTGACGTGCAACGCCGTTGAGGTATGCGGCGATGATAAGTCCTGTTGAGATTCCGGGACCGATTGCTGCGAGGCCACAACCGACCAGGTTGAGTGTGCCTTCCATTTTTCTTACCTTTCGTTAGTTACTGCGTTAGTGCTCGTCGGCAAGGGCGCCGGCGATATAAAGAGCGGTCAACAGAGTAAAGATATACGCCTGCAGACATTGGACCATAAACTCGAAGAAGGTCATCACAATGCCGATACCGAAGGCAAATGGGCTGATCAACTTCAAACCTATAGCACCCGAGAGGAGATGCTCTCCTCCCAAAATAAAGACGAGCAACAGCAAGTGGCCCGCGAACATATTTGCAAAAAGACGAAGTGAGAGCGTAAGTGGTCGCACCAAGAAGAAGGTCAGGATTTCAAGGGGGGTAATCAAGATGTAAGCAGGCTTTGGAACACCTGGCATAAACATGATGTCCTTGATGTACTTAAAGAATCCGTGATGACGAATGCCAACGTAGTGGAAAACGATAAATGTGAAGATTGCTAGGACGTAAGCAAATCCAACATGAGACATGGTCGGAAATTGCAATAACGGCACAATACCGAAGAGGTTATTTACAAGAATGAATGTAAAGAGTGTGAAGAGGTAGGGAACAAAGCGCATGAACTCATGGCCAATAACATCTCGTCCAAGGCCGTTGCGAACAAATTCGTATACGCTTTCGCCGGCAAATTGAAGCTTGGAAGGGACTACCGCTGCCTTGCGTGATGCAAGAAGAAAGAAGACTGAGATCAAAATGACTGAGAGAAATACTAAGAAGATCGGCTTAGTTGTATAGACGTTATCGCCGAAAATAGGAGGAAGCTCAAAATCTTTAGCGCTTGGCGGAACGAAACCTTCGCCCTCAGCACCTGATCGAACTAACGTGAGCACACAAACTCCTATGAAATCTAGTAAGTAACCAAACTGTGGAAAATCTTGGGGAGCGGTAAATCAGGGCAACCTTATGGGTAAAGGTGCCAGCCTGTGAAATCAGAAAAGCGGCCCGGGGTGTGAGGCGCGCTACTCGCGCCCGAAACGCAACCAGACCAGATAGATGGCCCCGCCCATGCCCACGAGGAGGCCGATCAATGTGAAGTAGGAGGTCTGGAGCCACTTATCAACAGCCCAGCCGACGCCGCCCCAGAAGAGAAGCCCCGATAGAAGGTATCCAAAGATGGTCCACATAGCGTTCTCGTCGCGATTAGTTGCCATAGCTCCAACTCCTCATTCATTCCAACTTTAAAGGTTGGTTAGGGTTCTAGCGGTTTGCCGCAGGGGGTAATGGTAGATGAGTTTTCAACTTTAGATAACTGCGTATTTCTCCGCCTAGCCACGCTGCTGTGAGCGCAACTGCGCTGACTCCAAAGCTTGCTCGATCAATACTCTCTCGAGGAGTGAACTTTGCAAGGGCCCAGAGAAAGAGTCCTAAAAAGAAGAGTTTGGCAAAGTATGAAAAAAGAGCAAGCGCCATTGTGCTAATTGGGTCAAGGTTTACTGAAATCTTTGAGACAAATATATGAACTATGAAGTAGATCAGAACAATGAGTTGAGCAAGAAGGGCTCCATACAAACCTGCAAAGCCCTGTACCGCTGATGAGATTGCAATTGATACCAATCCGACGAAAAGTGTTGGTTTAAGTGCGCCACTTAGCAACTGGCTTTCATTGCTCTTATCCTGCGAACTAGTCATTAACGCCCACCAGAGACTTAGATTTTCCGCGAGAGAATCTAATCGTAAATGCGAGCATTAGCCCTGCAACGATCGCCGATAGCCAGATCGGAGCAAAAGCTGAAACCGTTACTGGAAATGCAATTGTTGCTGTCCATAGATACAGGATTGCTGCGGTGCGAATCTGCGTATTGCCTGCACGCATGATGCGGTGATGTAAGTGCTCTTTATCTGAAGAGAAGGGTGACTTACCCGCTCTAATTCGTCGAATAATTGCAAGCGATAAATCAATGAGCGGGATTGCAAGAACAGCAAAGGGAAGCAGGAGTGGCAAGAGCGCCGGTCCTAAGCTTTCAGCTGTTATAGCGTTGGGATCAACCTGTCCCGTTAATGTGATCGCAGAGGATGCAAGAAGTAGGCCAAGAAACATTGATCCAGAGTCACCCATAAAGATTCGAGCAGGGTTGGTGTTGTGTGGCAAGAAGCCAAGACAGATACCGATGGTTACAGCGGTAATCAAAGATGGCGCACCCGCACGGCTAAAGCCGTAGATAACCGCTAATAGATATGCAAAGGCAAAGAAGGCAACCCCTGAAATAGCCACCACACCGGCGGCAAGTCCATCTAATCCATCGATGAAGTTAACAGCGTTGATCGTGACTAGTACCGCAAGGACTGTAACTAGCTGACCAATACTTGGGGGAAGGGTTGTTACTCCATTGATTGGCAGCCATAAAACTTGAAGTCCGTAAAGAAGCAGAATTCCAGCAGCCATCGCCTGACCAGCTAACTTTGTGATTGCATCCAACTCGTATCGGTCATCTGCCATTCCTAATAAGACAAGAAAAGTCCCGGCTAGAAAAATCCCCTGGGCGTCATGGCCAAAGGACTTTCCAACGAGTGAAAGGTTGCCAACGATAAGGAAGGTAATTGTCATCGCTATCCACATCGCGACCCCACCCCATCGTGGTGTTGGCGTCGTGTGAATATCTCTTTGACGTATTGCAGCAACTGCACCGAACTTGATCGCCCAGGTACGCACAAAAGGTGTAACTACATAACAGATCGCAGCTGCTAGAAGTAGAGTTACAAGATACTCACGCATGATATGACCTTACGCTGTATAGATTGGAAAACGTGCAGTAAGTGCGTGCACCTCAGACTTTATTCCAGCAAGCGTCTTTTCATCATCTGTGCGAATCGCGCGAGAGATAAGAGAAGCAATTACCTTCATCTCATCTGTTCCCATGCCTTGAGTTGTCGTAGCTGGGGTACCTACGCGGATTCCACTAGTGACAGATGGTGCTTCTGGATCAAATGGAATTGAGTTCTTGTTCAGAACAATTCCTGCGATGCCGCATCGCTCATCGGCAACCTTGCCGTTAACACCTGTTGAACGAATATCGATCAGTGCAAGGTGGGTCTCAGTTCCACCTGAAACTGCGCGCATTCCTTCAGCTTCAAGTGCTGCTGCAAGGGATTTAGCGTTAACAATTACATCCTTGGCGTACTTTTGATACGAAGGTGTTGCGCACTCAGCGAGCGCGATGGCTTTACCTGCAACAGCAGACATGATTGGCCCACCTTGCATGCCTGGGAAAACCGCCTTATCAATAGCTGCCGCGTGCTCTGCCTTAGTCAAGATCATTCCACCGCGGGGACCGCGCAAAACCTTATGCGTTGTAAAGGAGGTTACATCTGCATATGGAACTGGTGAAGGAATCGCTTTTCCGGCAACTAAGCCGATGAAGTGAGCTGCATCTACCCACATAATGGCTCCGACCTCGTCGCAGATTTCGCGGACCTTTTTGAAGTCGATCAAGGATGGGTAGGCGGTGGCACCTGAACAGATCATCTTTGGCTTGTGCTTCTTTGCTAAATCGCGCAGTTCGTCGTAGTCGATAAGCTCATTATCTTGGCGCACTCCGTAGGACTCAACGTTGAACCACTTACCTGAAAAGTTGACCTTTGATCCGTGGGTGAGGTGACCGCCATGTGGAAGCGACATCGCAAGAACCGTGTCACCAGGCTTTGTGAAAGCTTGGTAAACAGCAACGTTGGCACTTGCTCCTGAGTGAGGCTGCACATTTGCATGATCTGCACCAAAGAGCGCCTTTGCACGATCGATAGCGATGACTTCGGCTTTATCTACCTCTTCACATCCACCGTAGTAACGCTTGCCTGCGTAACCTTCGGCGTACTTATTGGAGAGGGTTGAACCAAGGGCGGCAAGCACGGCGCGTGACGTGAAGTTCTCTGATGCGATGAGTTGAAGGTTTGTTTGTTGACGCTTTAGCTCTGAGAGCAAAACTGCAGCGATATCTGGATCCTGCTTGGAAAGGAGGTTGAAATCAGGTCCGTAAAATGTCTCAGAGGTCATGGGCCGAAGCCTAATCGCTACGGCAGAGAAATTCCCGGTGCAACCGCAACAATCTCTTCAACTGAGATGGCCCCCACACGCACAATGCGTGAGCCCGATAAATCTGATTCCACCAGGGTTGATAACTCTGTTGGCTCAAGCACACCTTCGGTGAAGAT
>CAIMCU010000045.1 GCA_903839585.1 uncultured Actinomycetes bacterium
AGTTCGTGGTGACGAGCAACTGTTCCCAAAAAGCCAACAACGACGCCATCATTTTCAATCGGGGTTCCCGGTGCTGGCATCACAACAGCGCTGCCATCGAGATGAAGCATCGCCATGCGACGCGGAGGATTTCCTAAGTTAAATACCTTTGCAACGGTTTCTTGTCCTCGGTAACAACCCTTTTGCATATGGACGGCACCGTTTAATACGCCGATCTCATTTGGAATCGTCTTATGATCTGTCTCAAAACCGATACGTGCGCGACCTGCTTCAACTCGCTCTGCATCAAGTGCCCATGTGCCAACTTGAAGTGCGTTCGCAGCGAAGGCGCTCTTCATCTCCTCAAGTTCAGCACGTGGAACAAGAGCAAAAGGTCCACCAATATCTGTGGCTGCACCAGGTGCTCGTAGTACGGCAAAATCATTTGAAGCATCACGAACTTCGACCGCGAGCATGAACCTCATCTTGTTGAGGTACTCAATTAACTTTTCCTCATACCCTTGATCAATAACAAGATAAGTAGATTGCCCATCATCGACTAAGTTAAATTGATACTCGATTCGACCATTTGCATCGAGAATAAGGGCAGACTTCCAATCGCCAGCAACAAGGCTTTCTAGATGTTGTGTTGTTAAGTCATGTAACCAGCGCAGCCGATCCGAGCCACTGACCTCGATTATTCGAAGATGTGAGAGATCTGCCCACGCCTTACCTTCGACCAGTGCGCGCTGTTCTTTGGTTGGTTCACCGAAATGCCAAATCGCGCCCTTGTCTGGGCCCTCTTCAACTACAACAGCGGTCATGTGAATAAGTGTAGAGGCGAGCCTGCCGAGTTGCTGGGCAAAGAAAAAGAGGGGCACATTGCTGTGCCCCTCTTGTGAACAATTCCAAAGCTAGGAGGAATTATCCAATCTTTGCAGCGAGTGCAAGCGCTGCTGTCTTGAGCTCACCTGAAAGGGGCGCATAACCAAGAGCCTTGCCCTTAGTACATCCACTGATCATGTATGTAACAGCCTCTTTAACCGCCGCTACGTTTGAGCCCGACTTCTTGCCACCATTGATTGGCGCAATTGCGTAGGTGAAGATTGAAAGGTTATAGCCACCAGAAACCTTCTTTGTGTAATCAACTGTTACGCCCTTAAGTGGGTCTGTAGTTGTGAATACATCAAGGAACTTTCCTGAGGTTGCAGCTGTTGGAGCCAAGAACTGACCGTTCTCGTTCTTAACATTTGCAAATGCTAATCCCTTAATGCCTGAGGCATCTGAGATATCGGCGTAACCGATTGAGTATGCAGAGTTCTTTACAGTATTAACGAGAACCTGTGAGTTAGCTGCACCCTTCTTGTTACGTGGAAGAGTTGGAGCAGATGAGGTGAATGTGCTGCTTCCAGCCTTAGTCCAGATTGTTGGAACAACTGCGTTGAGGTACTTAGTAAAGCCCTCTGATGTACCTGATGAAGCGTTACGGTAAACAACTGTGATTGGCTTCGAGGTGAGTGCAACCTTTGGGTTTAGCGCCTTAATTGCGGCGTCATCCCAAGTTGTAATTACTCCACGGAAGATCTTTGCAATTGTAGTTGCATCAAGATTAAGAGCTGTCTTTGCATCTTTGTTGTTGTAAAGAATGCCAACTGGACCACCTGTGAATGGAATGTACTGATACTTGCCATCTACACCTGTCAGCGCGCTAGCTGCATCAGATGCACCGAAATCTGTAGTTCCTGCTTGGAACTGGGAACGGCCAGTTCCTGAACCTGTTGAAGAGTAGGTAATTGAGTGCCCTGTTCCTGACTTACAAGCTGTTACGTACTTGTATGCAAATGATGAACCTGAAGCGATGAGATCAGCAGCAGATGCTGGAACTGTTGATCCAGCAATCAGTCCAGCAGATAGAACTGCTACTAAGAATTTTGAACGAGTACGCATGCAAGCGTTCCTTTCGTAGGGTTAATTAAGGTGGAGGTTATGTTGGTAAGAGAAACACACCACGCCCAGAGGGTAATTTCCCCGTAAACCTAGAGTGAATATTTGGTTACGTGATTTGGAGAAATCAGCTCTTTTTACGGGTGAGAATTCGAGCAAGTGTGAATATGAGGCTAACCAAAATGAGCAGGGTGAAGGCGGCAACCCATGCTCGAGCAACGTCGTTCTCTGTGCCAAGTGACATCTGGCTGAATATGTACCAGGGAAGAGTGGCCATCGTGCCGCTAAATGGGTTGAGATTTACGGTATTGCCACCAAAGGCGGTTAAAAGTAGAGGTGCTGTCTCACCCGCGACACGGGCAACACCCAAGATGATGGCTGTAATAAGTCCTGAGCGTGCCGATGGCAGGACAACAAGAAAGATCGTGCGCATCTGGGTTCCACCGAGTGAGAGCGCAGCGCTTCGAAGCTCATCGGGAACAAGGCGTAATACCTCTTCAGCGGTTCTAGCAACGGTAGGAAGCATCAAGATCGCAAGTGAGAGCGAACCTGCAAACCCTGTAAAGGGCAGTATCTGAGTAACAATCAATGCTGCATAGATAAAGAGTCCAGCAACAATGGATGGAACACCTGACATAGCCTGAATAAAGAAGCGGATATACGGAACAAGCTTGCCTCGAACCTCGGTGATGTATAGCGCTGAGAGAATTCCAAAGGGAACAGAGATAACGGTTGCGCCACCAACAACGATGAGTGAGCCCAGTAGTGCGTGAAGTAAGCCG
>CAIMCU010000046.1 GCA_903839585.1 uncultured Actinomycetes bacterium
ACGAAGATGCAGATGATCTTTCAAGACCCGTACTCCTCTCTTAATCCACGCCATACAGTTGGCTCAATTATTGAAGCATCCTTTGATATCCACGGAATCAAACCAGCCGGGGGAGTTGAAGCAGAGATAAAGCTCTTGTTAGAACGTGTTGGTCTCAATCCAGAGCACATCAATAGATTCCCGCACGAGTTCTCAGGTGGCCAACGCCAGCGCATCGGTATTGCCCGAGCCTTAGCTCTTCGCCCACAACTCATCGTTGCCGATGAACCTGTATCTGCCCTCGATGTTTCAATCCAGGCGCAGGTTGTAAACCTTCTAGATGATCTTCAAAAAGAGTTGGGCCTTTCCTACCTTTTTGTTGCACATGATCTGTCTGTGGTGCAGCACATCTCTGATCGTGTAGTGGTTATGTATCTTGGAAAGGTCATGGAGATTGCACCTACCGCGACCCTCTTTGATAATCCACGTCATCCATATACAAAAGCTTTGCTATCGGCTGTGCCTGTTCCAGATCCAAAGATTGAGCGCACTCGTGAGCGCATCGTTTTACAGGGAGATCTACCAAGCCCGATGAATCCGCCAGAGGGATGTGTCTTTAATACCCGATGCTGGAAGGCTACAGATCTTTGCCGTACAAAAGCACCAGCACCTGTTGAGATTGCTCCCAATCAGGTGCTGGCATGCCACTTTCCCGAAGGAAAGTAGTTAACTCCTTCTTACTTAAGTGTTCCTTCAATCGAAACTACCTTGCCTGCATAGGTAGCGCTAAATGTTAACGGCGTACCCTTCTCTTCTTTACAGCCAATTCCGTAAGTAAGTTCAACACTCTTGCCCGCAGCAACCGGCTCTGTTGGAGCACCCGCAACACCGTTATCTCCATCGAGAATATCGGTACAGGCATTGCCAGCTGAGTTAATTGCAATAGCGATGGATGAAACATCCAGCGGTGCGCTAGTGCCATTTGTTAGAGAGATTCCAATCTTGTTTGCGGTCTGTCCCTTTTCAAAGTTTGAGGCAAAAACAGTTGGTGAAAAGGCCACATTCTCACTGAAGGTGATTGAGATGCCATCACCAAGATCTAAAGGTGTATTAAAAGTTGCTGTTACAGCTTCCACTGTATTTTCAGTCAGCTCTGTCTGATTTACAGTGGAGGTATTGGCGCCGCTATCTGAGCCACCACATCCACTTAAGATCATTGAAAGCGAGGTCAGAGTTAGGGCTAATTTGATTTTTAGTTGTTTTTGCATTTACCCATTTTAATGGGCTCACCGCGTACAACTCTCCGCGAATCGCTTTCCACACTGCGGAAAATAGACACTTTTCACGCTCAATTCGCTTTAAATCAGATAAAAACTACCTTGAAGTAACCCCTTTAGATGCTTGATGTAAGCCTCATACAGGTTTACCTTTTTACGCAGAAGAGAACCTGAGGAGGAGATCTTCGCGAAGGTAATGGCTTCCATCACGTGGGAATCCATGACTGACGCCAACTCTGGATAGGAGCAACATGGCATATCAAGTATCGCCTCGTCTGCACAACGAAGACCTGGCACCAGCAAAAGAACGCAATTGGGGTCCATTCTCAATTTTTAACGTATGGACATCAGATGTTCACAGCCTCTACGGCTACTTCCTTGCAGCTTCACTATTTCTAGTTGCAGGCGGTGGACTTAAGTTCTTATTTGCAATCGCAGTAGGTTCAATTGTTATCTACTACTTAATGACCCTTGTAGGAAATATGGGCGTTAAGACTGGTGTTCCCTACCCAGTTCTTGCGCGATCTTCCTTCGGCGTCTTTGGCGCCAATATCCCCGCACTCGTTCGTGCGATCGTAGCGACCTTCTGGTACGGCGCTCAGACAAGCGCTGCAGCTGGTGCGATCGTTGCCTTCTTGATCCGTTACGACGGCATGAAGTCACTTCACGAGAGCTCACCAATCTTGGATCACACCCCACTTGAGGTTATCTGCTACCTCGTAGTGTGGGCAGCACAGCTACTCATCATCTCTAAGGGCATGGACACAGTCCGTCGCTTCATGGACTTTGCTGGCCCAGCTGTTTGGGTAATGATGCTTCTTCTAGCTGTTGGTCTTTCAATCAAGGCTGGAACAATCTCATTCTCAGTAGACATGGATCCAGCAGCTCTTGCAGAGCTTGCTAAGAACCAGACCGGCTTCGCGGTAACACCAGGCTCCTTTGCAGCGATGATGGCTGTTGCAGCTACCTGGGTTACATACTTTGCAGCCCTTTACTTGAACTTCTGCGACTTCTCTCGCTTTAGCCCAAGCAAAGAGTCACTTCGCAAGGGAAACCTTTACGGTCTTCCAGTTAACCTGATTGCATTCTCAGTAGTAGCTGCTCTTACAACAGCATCTGCTTACCGCGTATACAACGAGGTTCTTCTAGAGCCAGGTGCCATTGCAGCTAAGTTCGATTCAGTCTTCCTAGCGCTCCTTGCTATGTTGACATTTGCTGTCGCAACTCTTGGTATCAACGTTGTAGCTAACTTCGTATCACCTGCATACGACTTCGCAAACGTTGCTCCAAGCAAGATCGACTTCAAGAAGGGTGGATACATCGCAGCTGGTATTGCGCTTGTTCTCTACCCATTCCACCCATGGGACAACGCTCCTTCATTCGTAAACGCAATCGGTTCAACAATGGGTCCACTATTTGGAATCATTCTTGTTGATTACTACCTACTTCAGAAGTCAAAGGTAGATGTAGATGCGCTTTACACAGAGGACAAGAGTGGTCCTTACTTCTATCAGAGCGGTTGGAACATAAAGGCGATTGCTGCTGCACTATTCGGCTCAATCTTCTCTTCATTCCTTCCAATCTGGGGACCAGCTTCATATGACAAGTTCGCTGCATATGGTTGGTTCATCGGAGTTGCGGTAGCGGGTCTTACCTACTTCGCAATTACTGGTGGAAAGTCACCTCACAAGAAGTAACGTATTAAGTTAAGAAACCCCGGTGCCGAAAGGTGCCGGGGTTTCTTACTCTTACAACGATTAATACATTTTCAACTTTAAATATTCACGTATAGAAGATAGATTGGTGCCATGACTCAGCCTCCTGCAGATCCAGCCCGTGGAAAAGAAGTATTTGCTACAGATCGCGCACATGTTTTTCACTCATGG
>CAIMCU010000047.1 GCA_903839585.1 uncultured Actinomycetes bacterium
CTGGCGTCCGCCAGCTTTAACGATTGCGTACACGTTCTGCTCCAGTTCATTGTGGCCAGTCTGTCCCCTTGTGAGGGCCAAACGGGCAGAGGCTAAGAGTACGGATTACGCACGCTTAGGGTCAAATTGGGGTCGATTTAAGCGTTACTCCCCTGGAGTAATAACGCCTGAACTAGCGGCACGACGGCGACGTCGGCCACCCTTCTTCTCTTCCTTTTTCTCATCCTTTTCAGCAACACTCTCAGAATCATCATCGTTAGCAACCTCGTGGAACTCATGCTCGGTTGCATCTGACTCATCTGCATCTTCGTGTGAAGCAGATTGCGCATTTACCTGTGGCATTGGCGCCTTCATCTTTACAGGATCCATATGAATATGAATTCCTCGACCATTACATGAATCACAGGTTGTTGAGAAAGCTTCAATAAGTCCCTGTCCAACACGCTTGCGAGTCATCTGAACAAGACCTAGCGATGTTACCTCTGCAACTTGGTGCTTAGTACGGTCACGTCCTAGGCACTCCACCAATCGGCGAAGTACTGCATCTCGGTTGGACTCAAGAACCATATCGATAAAGTCGATTACAACGATTCCACCTAAGTCGCGAAGACGAAGCTGGCGTGCAATCTCCTCTGCTGCCTCCAAGTTGTTCTTGGTTACAGTCTCTTCAAGGTTTCCACCCTTACCGATGAACTTTCCAGTGTTTACATCGATAACAACCATCGCCTCAGTGCGATCAATAACAAGTGATCCACCTGAAGGTAGGTATACCTTGCGATCGAAGGCCTTTGCGAGCTGCTCTTCAACACGGTACTCAGCAAATAGATCGCTGTTGCCTGTGTGCTTTTCAAGCTTTGACTTTAACTCTGGAGCTATAGAACCAAGGTAGGTACTGATATCTTCCCAAGCATCGCTGCCTTGAATTGTGAGCTTGCGGAAATCCTCATTGAAAATATCGCGGATTACCCGCACAGCAAGATCTGGCTCAGAGAGTAGAAGTGCTGGTGCGTGGAAGTTTGGATTGACAGACTTCTGGTAGATATCTTCCCATTGCGCTTTGAGGCGAGCGACATCGTTGGTGAGCTCTTCCTCAGATACTCCCTCAGCTGCTGTACGCACAATCACGCCAGCCTCTTCTGGGATTAGGTTTTTAAGGATTGCTTTCAGGCGTGTGCGCTCTGACTCTGGAAGGCGCTTTGAGATTCCACTCATTCCACCACCAGGAACGTAAACAACGTAACGACCTGGAAGTGATATCTGACTTGTCAGACGTGCACCCTTTTGACCGATTGGATCTTTGGTTACTTGAACCAAAACTGGTTGACCAGTTTTTAACACCATTTCAATCTTGCGTGGTTGCGACTCGGAGATTCCAGCAGCGTCCCAGTTAACCTCGCCTGCATAAAGAACCGCATTGCGGCCCTTTCCAATATCAACGAACGCGGCTTCCATAGATGGAAGCACGTTTTGAACACGGCCAAGATAGACGTTTCCAACGTATGAAACGTTTGCGTGTCTATTGACGTAGTGCTCAACCATGACCTTGTCTTCAATAACAGCGATCTGGATGCGATCGCCAACTTGGCGCACAACCATTTCACGATCAACGTTTTCACGACGGGCTAAGAACTCACCATCTGTAATGACGCTCCCACGGCGGCGGTAAGGCTCTCGGTAATCACGTGAATCGTTGCGATCTCCTCGGCCTCCACGATCGCGACGATTGCGGGTTCCGCGCTCTGTTCGCTCTGTACGAGCTGGACGCTCACGTACTTCGCGAACCTTTACAACTGTTGGGACGCCATCTTCGTCAACAATCTCTCCTGGAGTTACACCTTCACCCGTTGCGCGACGACGGCGACGACGACGGTGGGTTGCACCTTCTGCGCCATCTTCAGATGATTCGTTCTCTTCTGTTCCATCCTGTAATTCGTTTTCGCTACCGGTGGCATCTGATCCTGGTTTACGGCGACCACGTCCACCACGACGGCGGCGGCGGTTACGTCCACCACGAGAATCGGAGTCCTCTGAATCTGCAACATCAGCTGCAGGAGCTTCCTCTTTCTTAGCAGCAGATTTTCGCGGAGCCTTTGCAACCTTTTCTACGGGCGCGGCTTGAAAGACTGGAACGGGAACCGCTGCAGCTTTCTTTCTCGACTTAGTTGTTGTCTCACTCGTTGTTTCGACTTCAACAGATGAATCTTTGACAGCAGTTTTCTTGGCCGCACGCTTACGTGGGCTCTTTGGCTCAATAGCCATAGCACCTAATCCTTTATCAAAACTTAGTTGGTAGTCCGCCGCTGGCTTTTTGTCGCGATAAGGATCGCGAGCCGCGCTGAACTGTTACGCCAATATTACCCGCATCGATGGCTATTTGCCTAAATTAGCCTCGCTGGCGAGCGTGAACATTCTGCAAAAGGCCAAAACCAATCATATTTGCGAACATGCTGGAGCCTCCATATGACAAGAATGGAAGAGGTACGCCGGTCATCGGCATAAGACCCAAAGTCATTCCGATGTTTTCAAAGGCTTGGAAAGCAAACCAAGCGATAACACCTGTGCAGACAAGCCTTCCATAAGGATCTTGCGATCGACGCGCGATTCCAAAGGCTCGCATGAGAACGGTGAGATACAAAATAATGATCAAACCACACCCAACAAAGCCGAGCTCTTCCCCTGCAACTGTGAAGATAAAGTCGGTCTGTTGCTCTGGAACAAAGCGACCATTTGTTTGGGGACCATTAAACAATCCAGTTCCAAAAAGCCCACCAGAGCCAACCGTTATGCGTGCTTGACGGAGTTGGTATCCGCTTCCTTGCGAATCAGAGTTTGGGTCAACAAAAGCTTGAAGGCGCTTTACCTGGTAGTCACTGATGACGCCTACTTTAACTGCAGCGTAACTTCCCATGATTGCAACGATAATCAATCCGACAACCCATCGAAGAGGCGCTCCTGATGCACCAATAATGGTCACTACAGCCACGCTAATAATAAAAACGGTTCCCATATCTGGTTGCAAAAGAATAAAGATAATAGGTATGGCCGCAACAACTAAGGCTTGTATTACATCTCTGTGGGAAGGCTGATCGCTGTCATGTGTGCGCTCTGAAAGAATCATCGACATTCCCACGATGATGGAGATCTTTGCAAGCTCCGCCGGCTGGACCTGGAATCCACCTGGTAAAGCGATCCAAGCTTGTGCACCGTTAACCGCAGTTCCTATTCCAGGAATCAACACCGCGATCAATCCGATCACACCTATCGCCCAGAAAATAGGTGTGTAAGCCCGAAGTAATCGATAGTCAATAACCGTCGTACCCCATGCCAACGCAGCGCCAATCAAAATGTTGAGAACGTGGCGCTTTAAGTAGTACTCAGGATCGAGCCCATTTGCCGCATACCAATCCCGTGTTGCCGCATAGACAAGGGCTGTACCAATTAAGAGAAGTAGAGCCACTGCACCTGTAAGTACTGGATCAAAGCCTTCAAAGATAGATCGACGGTTGTTGCGACGGTAGGAGATTCGAGATGACATCAAACTCATTTCTCACCCACTACCTTTGTTGTTGGGGAAATTTTTGGGATAGTCACCGGTGGATTTCCTGATGGATAAATCGCCTTTTCAGAGTCAACTTTAGAGCCTGAAACTCCAAAGAGGGTCTGATAAATCTTACGGACACCGACACCTGATGTTGATGCACCAAAACCACCTTGGCTCACCATCATCACAACCGCATATTTAGGTGAGGTGCTTGGGGCAAAGGATGCAAACCATGAGGTATCGGCCTTTAATGAGCCATTAGCGTTCTTTCCAAAAACCTGAGCTGTTCCGGTCTTTCCGCTGACTTGAACAGGGAATCCACCAAATACAGATGTAGCGGTTCCGCCAGTTACCACCTCTCGTAGTGAGGCGCGAAGGAACTTTAAGGTTGATTTAGATGCCGGTAGTGAACCCAGTGCCTCAGGCTCAACCTTCTTCACCAATGTTCCATCGGAGTTAACGATCGCTTTTGCGATAGTTGGCTTCCAGAGCGTTCCACCATTTGCAATCGCTGCATACATTTGGGCCAGCTTTAAAGGGGTAATAACCGTATCTCCCTGGCCGATAGAGAAGTTAACGGCATCTCCAGCTCGGATCTTGTCTCCATCTAAACAGTTTTCATACGCTAGTTGAACTAAGAAGGGCGTCTGTTGACTCTTTGGAGTACGGTCCTTGTAGTTGCAGTAAAAATCCTTGTTTTGCGCGTACCACTTTGTGCGCCATTCGCGATCCGCTAGACGACCTGAAGACTCTGATGGAAGATCAACACCGGTTTTGATGCCAATTTGAAACCCTTTAGCCGCATTAAAGAAGTAGTCGTTTCTATCTGACTTTGGTTTTAATCCACCATCTCGCAGCCACTCATCAAAGGCGATTCTGTACCAAATTGTGTCGCATGAGACGGCCATCGCCTTTTTCATACTCATCTTTCCCAAAGCCGCACTATCGAAGTTTTGAAACTTGCGTGTTCCAACCTCGACCTCAGATGGGCAGTCATAAATTCCGTTGAGGTTATAGCCCGCATTAGCTGCTGCAACAAGTGAGACCGCTTTAAATGTAGAGGCTGGGGCAAACAAACCTTGAATACTTCGAGATAGTGCAGGAACTCCTGCCTTCTCACTGTAAAGATTCTTAGCCTCTTTAACTGTCAAACCCTTCTCAAATGAGTTTGGGTCATAGGTTGGGTATGAGGCCATTGCAAGAACTTGTCCATTTTTAACATCTAGAACAACTGCAGCTCCTCCGTCTGAAGGATAGCCAGAGGCTCTTGCACTTCGCACAGCTTGCTCTAGCGCCTGCTCTGCACTTGCTTGTAGACGAACATCAATGCTCGTGACTAAGTGATTTCCATTAATTGGCTTTGTATTTTGACTAGTTCTAGTTACCGACTCTTTGCGATCAACAATTACCGTCTTGATTCCTGGAGTTCCACGAAGAAACTCGTCGTACTGAAGTTCAAGTCCGGCTTTACCAATCGACTCAGATCTAAAGTATGTGCGTCCATTTGCACCCGACAGATCAGCCTCAGTCAAAGGTCCAACGTAACCAAGTAGATGAGCACCGTTTGCACCAGCTTTTGCTGGGTAGTTTCGAAGAGCCACAGGAAGGGCGCTAACGCCCGGGTAGGTATCTGAGCGTTCGACAATAGAGAGTGCAACAGATGGATCTGCCTCTTTTGTAATCGGAATTGGTTGGAATCGAGAGCCAGTCCAGCATCCAGCCTTTTGACCTTTAGGGAGCTCACCGCAAAGACGCGTGCGTTGATAAACGTCGGCGTACTCCAACTTAAGCAAGCTAGAGAGTTTGCGCAGGACGGAGACGCCTTTATCGCTCTGCTTATCGATTTGAGTTCTATCAACGGTTACTGCAATTCCGACACGATTCATTGCAAGTGGGACGCCTGAGGAGTCGACGATGAGCCCTCGATTTGCAGGTGTGATCACATCCCGGCTTTGAATACTTAAAGCAGCATCCTTATACAGAGGCGCTGCTGCAACCTGTAAGTAGAACAACCTTCCTAACAGAGCAAACATCAGTGAAAAGATTAGGATTTGAATGAAGAGAAGGGAGAGCCTAGTTCTCTGGTTCATTGAACAGCTCTCGTATCAAAGATACTGCGATGCAGTAAAGCAACGCCAGGGGCAATAATCGGAGCTATTGGGACTGTCCACAGCGCCTGTCCGATCAACAAAGAGATAATGTGAGACATACTTCCAAGATCAAGACCTAGAAGTGCACCAGTAATCAGATAGACAAAACGGGTAAGAAACACAGCTGTAGCTGTAATGAAAATCAAAGAAACAGGGTTGCTACGAAAGTTGTTTTCACCAAAGCCTAGGTAGGCAACTGTAAAACCTGCCAGAATCATAATGAGGGTCCACTGACCCAGTGGTCCTGAGTTGCTTTGTGAGAGATCCATTAACAGCCCGGCAAAAAAACCATAAATCGCGCCGACCTCTGGCTCACACAGTGCGCACCACAAGAGAGCGAAGATAAGAAAGATTGGAAAGCCTCCGCCAATGATTCGAAGTTGGTTCAAAAAGGCTTCGTTAAAGATATAGACACCTAAAAAGATGGGCGCTGAGGATAGAGACCTACGTAGCAACATTTATGGCTTTGGTGACTCAGAGGGCGTTGGGTACACAGTTACAGTTGGTATCGGAGTTGGACGAGGCGGCTGTGGAACAAGTGCATCTCTAGGATCACCCGCTGGCGCAGCTAACACCACGGAGACAACCCCTAACGTCGAAAAACTAGTAAAGAATCGCACATCTGCTGTTTGAGTTACAGAGCCTGCCGCGTTATCGACAGCTGTAACGACGCCGATAGGAACGCCTGGAAC
>CAIMCU010000048.1 GCA_903839585.1 uncultured Actinomycetes bacterium
CCGTGAAGTTAGGGGACTGGTGCTTCAGATTTCCAAAACTGAAATTGTCTTTTCCATAACGTCTAAAGCAGCCCTCATAATGTGGTCTAAAAACTAGAAGTCTTCTGGGTCGTCATGCTGACCGTAGTAGGCCTCGGATTGAAAGAGATCCTCCCCCACATACCGGTGCTCACAACACTCTTCTTCATCCGTTGAGTCAAAAGTGAGGGTTTTATGACAAGTGCGGCACTTGATTATGCAGATTTTTCCGCGTTCGGGGTCGTTGTCGTAGCCGACCATATTTGAGCAATGGCCAATGCCGCGCTCGCAAACTTCGCAAGGTTCAATCTCCATGAAGGGACAATACAATCCGCGGTAGCAGATTTCTATAAAACTAATTCGTGGATTCAGTCCTCTACGCCAGGCTTGATTCACCTTCCGTAAGCTAGAAAACTCCGTACACCCTTCCGATACTGTGATCGTGTAATCATCCAGACGATCTGAGGGGCTTGGCCCGTTGAAGATCACCAACCGATTTCAAGTCGGTGGTAACGCCAAGTTCGATGAGGAGCATCTACATGAGTAAGGAAATCAATTACACACCAGGGCACTCTGTGCACTTCATTCAGGCCCGAAAAGCTTTAGAGGCACTCGGGCAATGGCGGCGAGTAACCATTATCAATATCGAAGAAGGCGTCATCACCTTGCAAATAGGAGACAGAGGAGAAAACTACATCTGTAGTGACACCACTCGACTGCGTGAAGTATTGGACACTGGCCGGGTTCCACTTAACCAACAAGGCGAACACTTCGCGATTATCGCACCGCATAACGTGTTGATTATCCCCTGCGCCGATGAGGGGAAGGTATTCCCGGCAGCAGCAGGCATTAATTCGACAGTGAGCTATCTGGATGAAGGAGCAGCCCTGTGGTCACCGACCACAGATGGAGCGTGGCACTTATTCTCGGTTGCATTGAATACGCAACCGTAGGTGGGCTAGAACAGATGTTCTTACTCCTCGTCTTCGACTTCTTTTCCATCGCCATCTAGTTTTTGATCCTTTTCGATGCTCTCCATCAAATACTGATCGTCAATCATTTCCTGGTGATCTTCCCATGAGCTCATACGTGGACAGTAGCCGAATTTCCAAAATCATCTGCGAATCACCCTGACTATCCGACCAAAGATTGTTGTGCAACTACTGGGCATTGTGGGCAACGAACTGAACCTGATCTAGTTCGCGGTTACTCCAGATCACCCTTTCAGTAGAAATAGGTCATGAGCGCCTCACGATTAATCATCGAATCATTTAAGTATCTCTGCTCGTTTACTGCAGTCGGAATCCTTGGATTTCTTCTGGGGAGATACGGATCTCGTAGATGGCCTAAGAGATAGACATTGGTGTGGCATTGATTTTTGATCTCGTACGGCGGCGTCAGTCTGTCTTGAAGTTGGCTCAGCGGGCTGGTCAGGTTTATGAGCAGTCGGCTGGGTTGCAACGGAGTGCTCAAGAGCGTGCGCTGTTAGCCAAGGTTGCTGCCAACCCGTTGCGGGCTGGTTCGCTTGGTTCTTCCTCTGCTGAAGACATTGCGCTTTTGGTGGCTCTCGACAGAGTGAACCAGACGCGAAGCATCTTGAATGTTTCGAC
>CAIMCU010000049.1 GCA_903839585.1 uncultured Actinomycetes bacterium
ATCGTTCCCTGTGTGACTGCAACCCCTGGTTGAATGGATTTTGGTATCGAACCCTTAAGAAGGTGAGAGCCGTAGTAACGCACTCCATCCTTTCCAATAATCGATACCGACAGACCGCCTCGGTCGATTCCGTTATTGGGCGGCTTTCTCCAACGATCTACTCGGTTAACCTCATCAACTACCCCATCAATCGGTGCCAAGAAATGGCACACGGCGCTCTTCTTGTTTAAGACGATGTCGTTAGCAGGATAATCATGGTGGGCCTGTACATACTTGACCTTGCAATCTGCTTCAACCGGAAAAATATAATTGGGTGCTGCAACCGCTGCAGGAGCGCTAGCTGTTAGAGCTAGTGAAATCGCCAATATTTGCTTGAGCATGGCGCAAGGCTATCCATAGAGGGTGCCAATCATGAGAAGATAACCCTGTGCGTTCCCTGGGATATTTTGCGATGTTGGGATTTACCGTTATCGGATCTTTTTGGTTAGAGATTGCACTCAAAGTTGGAGTTCTTCGTCGAATTAAGCGAGCCATGTTCAGCATCTTGCCGGTGAGTACTCTCTTTATTCTTTGGGATGCATACGCCGTTTCTCAAGGGCACTGGTTCTTCGATCGTGAACAGATAGTTGGTATTTACGGCCCCTTTGATATTCCCCTAGAGGAGTACCTCTTCTTCATCGTTGTGCCGCTGGCTGCAATCATGACAATCGAGGCTGTTACAACAGTTAAGCCTCATTGGAGGCGCAAATGAACTACACAGCGATCGCTTTGACCTCATCAATTACCTTGGCATTAATAGATCTAACTCTGCTGAAGCACTCACTTTTAAAGACTAAGTACTTTTGGACCTCTTACGCGATCATCCTCCCGTTTCAGTTGCTAACCAACTGGTGGCTCACTTCTCGAGGAATTGTCACATATAGCCCTGATGCCATTATCGGTCTGCGAATCGCTAGTGCGCCGGTTGAGGATCTCTTCTTTGGATTTACTCTCATCCTCGGGGTGCTTCATATGTGGGAGTTTTATGGTCGAAAGGGATATCAAAGTAAATGAGTGAAATAGGTTTTCTCTTTGATCTAGATGGAACTCTGATTAACTCTCTTGAGTCTGTCGATCGTGCTTGGGTTGCAACAGCTAAAGAGGCGGGTGTGCCGCTTGAAGAGCTCGGTCGCTTCCACGGAATTCCAGCGCTGCAGGTTTGGCGCGAGCTACTCGTCGGTGGAACCGAGGAGGATGCCCAGTACTACACAGAGCGCGTGCTTGCTCGCGAAATTATGGATACTGAAAGTGTTGTCGCAAATCCAGGTGCACATGAACTTCTTGCAGAGTTAGATGAGCGCAAGATTCCTTGGACGATAGTTACATCAGGTGTTAAACCCCTTGCCATTGCACGTACAAAGGCAGCTGGTATTCGCTTTCCAGAAAACTCTGTCACCTTTGATCAGGTAAAACAAGGAAAGCCATTTCCTGAGCCTTACATCCTTGGGGCGCAGCGCATCGCTCTTCCTACCTCAATGACATGGGGCGTTGAGGATGCACCTGGCGGAATTCGTGCCGCAAAGGATGCCGGTTGCACCGTTGCATCGATTGCTACAACGCATAAGAAAGACGAGCTCTTCGAGGCTGATTATCACCTCGAATCGCTCGCCGACTTATTAAAGCTAGCTGGGCTTAATTAGCTAACGGAAGCAACTCCAAGACCTGAGGCTTCATTAGCAATCAATGCATCCTCAACGGTTGCAAAATCTGGATTAACAACACCAGTTGTCATCTCCTCAACCCATGCCTGAAGCTCTGCGATGTATGAAGGCTCAAACTTATTCATCCAGTTTGTATCCATCTTTCCGCCCTTATTTACTCCTGCTTCAAAGTTCGCACGAGTAATGACATCTCCGTGAATTCCGATTTCGATTGAGCCGTTCTCACATAGAACCTCAACTCGGGTGTCGTATCCGTAGTGAGCAAAGGCGTAAACATCCTCAACGAGGGTGACACCGTTTTTAAGCTTGCCGATAATAATGAGTGGATCTGCAACACCTGCAGGTGATGTCTCAGAGCGACGTGGATAGATACCCTGCACAGACTCCCACTCTGAGTTGAATAACCAGCGATAGATATCAAAGTCGTGAATCGCAATGTTTGTAAAGAGGCCAGTCGATGTGATGTTGCCTGAGTCGGTATTGCGACAGATTGCACGCACCATAAGTGG
>CAIMCU010000050.1 GCA_903839585.1 uncultured Actinomycetes bacterium
GTAACTCTTAATCGGTGGTGCTAGAAAGAGCGCCAACATAAAGAAGATTGCAGCAACGGCAAATGTCCGCCCAGATCCAGTATTGCGATTGAAGTTCAAGTTACGTGAACGGTAACTCTTCCTTCTTCCCGAGGATCTGCGCGCCATTGGAAGTTATCCCTTAAAGCGTGGGAATGCCTGGCGGCCTGCATAGACAGCACCGTCAGCGAGTTCTTCTTCAATACGAAGCAGCTGGTTGTACTTTGCTACTCGCTCGCTTCTTGCAGGAGCACCTGTCTTAATCTGACCACAGTTAGTTGCAACCGCTAGATCGGCGATTGTTACATCCTCTGTCTCACCGGAGCGGTGGCTAAGCATGCTGCGGTAGTTGGCACGGTGTGCAAGATCTACTGCATCTAGCGTCTCTGTAAGGGTTCCGATTTGGTTGACCTTAACAAGAAGTGCATTGGCTGTGTTTCCAGCGATTCCCTTTGCAAGTCGAACTGGGTTCGTTACAAATAAGTCATCTCCAACGATCTGTACCTTTGAACCAAGTGATGCCGTCATGGCTGTCCATCCTGCCCAGTCCTCTTCATTGAGTGGATCTTCGATAGAGACAAGTGGATAAGCGCTTACAAGCTCTGCGTAGTAAGCGATCATCTCATCTGATGTACGAGTAGATCCTTCAAACTTGTACTTGCCGTTGTCATGGAACTCAGTTGCAGCAACATCCATTGCAAGTGCAACATCCTTACCTGGCTTAAATCCAGCGGCCTCAATCGCTTCAAGGATTAGATCGAGAGCGGCACGGTTGCTCTCAAGGTTTGGAGCAAATCCACCTTCATCGCCAACGCTTGTAGCTAGACCGCGCTTCTTGAGCACTGACTTTAGTGAGTGGTAAATCTCTGCTCCCCAGCGAAGTGATTCGCGGAAAGTTGGTGCACCGATTGGGGCAACCATGAACTCTTGGATATCAACATTTGTATCTGCGTGTGCTCCGCCGTTAAGAATATTCATCATCGGTACTGGCAGCACATGTGCATTTGGTCCACCTAAGTAGCGGAAGAGTGAAAGATCTGCTGACTCAGCTGAGACTTTAGCAACTGCGAGTGATACACCGAGAATTGCGTTAGCACCAAGCTTTGACTTGTTTGGTGTTCCATCAAGTTCGATCATTGCGGAGTCAACTAAGCGTTGATCCTGTGCATCAAAACCGATTACCTCTGGAGCAATTACATCATTGACAAATGCGACAGCTTTTTCAACGCCTTTTCCAAGGTAGCGCTTGCCACCATCGCGAAGCTCTGCAGCTTCAAAAGCTCCCGTTGATGCACCGCTTGGTACAGCAGCACGCGCCTGTGTTCCATCTTCAAGTTGGATTTCAACCTCAACCGTTGGATTTCCACGGGAGTCTAAGATTTCACGAGCGCCGAGAGCTTCGATAATTGCCATTGATATATCTCCTTGATATTTAAGTACAAGTCAAAACGCTCAACGCTGAAACGTTATGGTGCAAGTCTACCGTGTCTCTGAAGCCTGAATCTGCGCTGTAACTGCGCGGGCTTGCTGCCGTAAAGCGTTTTCTGGGTCGATGTCATTGGCGTGCGCCCAGGCAACTACAGCTGCAAGTGCCTTTCCGACGCTCTCCTCTGTCGCTGGTTGGTCACTTTCGAATTGATCGATAGCAATCTCAACTCCATACTTTTGAGCTCGGTAAAGAAGTTTAGAAAGTAAGGGCAACGCAGGTTGTGCAAGTGCAACTCCATCGACGGCAGATTTGCGACCTTTCTCTTTAGCTTTAATCGCTTCCCAGTTATCTATTACCTCTTCCATACCTGAGACCTCTAAGCCTTCAAAAACGTGAGGGTGGCGATGAATTAACTTATCTGCGATTGCGCGCGCAACATCCTCAATAGAGAAAGGATCGGTCGGATGATCCTGTGCGATCCGTGAATGAAAGTAAACCTGCAGCAAGACATCGCCGAGCTCTTCGCGCATCCCTTCACGGTCTTTACTATCTACAACATCTGCAAACTCATACGACTCTTCAAGAAGATACTTAAGGAGCGACTCATGAGTCTGTTCGGCATCCCATGGACAACCGCCAGGTGAGCGAAGCTTGTCCATTACCTCAACAAGGCGCAGGAGCTCTGACTTGCTCATAAACAGTGAACTACTCGGCTGGAGTTACGGCATCGCCAGCAGGATTGCTTGCCACAATGTCTCCTGCTACTGGATCCCATTTACCGTAACGCGGATTTACGTCAACCTTCAACTCAGTTGCTTTCGCACTTAGTAGTTGAGCAATCTTTGCATCGACCTCTGTTGATGCAACACCTGAGTTAAGAAGTGCCTGTCCGATTTCGGCATTAATGATGATTGCGCGGAGATAGGTCTCAAGATCCTCCGGTGCGATAGCGGCGTTAACTAAGTTTTGGGGAAGCTGTGCTTCTCCTCCGAGTGATTGAACTAGTTCGGCGCGCTTTTGCGTAATCATCGCTGGAGTAACCTCAATCTTTAACTCTTTGGCAATCTCTGTGAATACAGTCATAAGAATCTTAAAACGCAGCTGTCCGCGGTTTAACTCATCCCCTGTTTCGAGCTGCATCTGTGAGATATCCACCTTCTTGCGCTCTGCCAAGATTGAATCAATAGTTGATTGAAGTTCAGACTTTGTAATTTTGACATCACCGAGGGTCGCAGCGTTTTCAGCTTGAGAACATCCTGTAAGGAGTAGCGCTGATGCAATCGCCATAACGGTCAGAATCTTTTTCACAAAGTGCTCGCTTTCTTAAGCTAACTCAGTTAGGACTTGAGTGGTCCAAGCCAGAAGAGAAGTATCCCCTATCTCAGGGGCAGGTTGTGACGGGCTCCATGCGGCGCTTCTTGGAATAGCGACCATCACAGTATTGGTTGCAGATTTATAGAGAGATCCTGGATACATCCGAGCTAACTTGAGCTGACGTGACTCTGGAAGATGAAGGGGTGATAGGCGTAAGAACTTACCTGTCGAAACAACCTCGGCGATGCTAAATGACTTTGCGAGCGCACGCAGTTGAGCAACATCGAGAAGTGCCTGCGCCTCCAGAGGTAGTTCACCAAACCGATCCAGCAACTCCTCTTTAATGGATTGCACATCAGAGGCGGATGCCACATCGGCAAGTCGGCGATAGAGATCTAAACGCAACCTTTCTCCAGGTACATAAACCTCTGAAAGGTGGGCGTTGATAGGGAGCTCAACCTTGCACTCGCGCTTCTCCTCCTCCTTATCGATGAAGCCGGTCTTGTAATCATTTACCGCTTCACCAACCATGCGCATGTACAGATCAAAGCCAACATCGGCGATATGCCCCGACTGCTCTCCACCAAGTAGATTCCCAGCTCCTCGAATCTCTAAATCCTTTAACGCTACGCGCATTCCTGAACCAAGATCTGTGTTTGTTGCGATTGTTTTAAGTCTATCAAGTGCAATCTCAGAGAGTGGTTGATCTGCTGGATAGAGAAAGTATGCATAAGCGCGTTCACGACCTCTGCCTACCCGCCCTCGAAGTTGATGTAGTTGTGAGAGTCCAAAGTTTTGCGCGTGTTCAACGATTAAAGTATTTGCATTGGCGATATCTAGTCCGCTTTCAACAATTGTTGTGCAGACAAGTATGTCAAA
>CAIMCU010000051.1 GCA_903839585.1 uncultured Actinomycetes bacterium
GAATCCGTGCCGCTTTTCATTGCAGCCCAACTCCTTGGAGGACTACTTGGTTTATGGCTGTGCTTGGGTCTATTTCCACAACTTCGAAAGGTTGCTAAATGAGCGAAAATAGAAAGCCAACGGTTCTCTTTGTTTGTGTTCATAACGCAGGAAGATCTCAGATGGCAGCAGGGTTTATGCGCGAGCTTGGAAAGGGACGTGTTGAGGTTTTATCTGCCGGCTCTGCGCCGAAGGATTCGATTAACCCGGTTGCCGTTGAAGCGATGAATGAGATTGGTATCGATATCTCTAACAACGTTCCTAAGGTTTTAACCCCTGAAGCGGTGCAAGAGTCTGATGCAGTTATAACTATGGGTTGTGGAGATGCTTGTCCTTTCTATCCGGGAAAGCGTTACGAGGATTGGGTTCTAGATGATCCTGCTGGTCAAGGTATTGAATCTGTCAGAGTAATTAGAGACGACATTAAGGCTCGCGTTGAAGCCTTACTCAAGGAACTTCTATAGACTCATTTGTATGAGCAATCAAATTGAGACAGTAATTTCCGTTGACCTATCCAATAGAAATAAGACCACAGTATTTTGGAGAGGCGTACTTGCCTTCCCAGTAGTGGTTTTCTTGGGCTCCTTTACTCCAAATTGGAATGCGGGATGGGAGGCGACAGGGGTTTTAGTTATTCCCGTTGTTCTGGCTCTTCTTGTGCGCGGTGTTTACCCAAGTTACGTCTTGAGCTTTAATCAGGCGCTTATCGAATTCGAAACACGGGTTACAACTTATGTATTACTTCTCAACGATGATTATCCATCGATTGAACGCAATCCACGGGTTACCGTTACTTTGCCTGAGATCGATGGCGGCAAAGCTCTTAACCCCTGGCTTCCTTTGGTGAAGTGGTTGCTTGCGATACCTCTTTACATCGTCGGCGTTGCCTACGCACTTGCCACAGCTTTCGCAACCGTTATTGCATGGATCCAAACCTCATTTACAGGGGAGTATCCAGCCTGGGCTGCCGAAATTACGCTAGGTACCATTAAGTATTGGAACCGCATCTACGGTTACATGCTCGTTATGGTCACCGATGAGTATCCAAGCTTTAAACTGTAGTTAATCTCCAACAACCATTGGTTGTGCATCGGTGCATTGAAGTAGCTCTTTAAACGATGTTGGGTAAACAGCGTGTGGGTGGCCTGCAGCGGCCCAGACGACCTCATAATCATTGAGGGCTTGGTCGATAATGATTGTGGCTGGTGAAATCCAGCCAATCGGCGCAACGCCGCCAATAGAAAACCCTGAGATTTCCTTAACGTATGCAGCATCAACTCTTTCAAGTTTTTCAATTCCTAAGTTTTTTGCAACAAGATCAACATCTACGCGGTGACGTCCGCTTGTAATGATCAGCAGCGGTGAATGATCTGGGAGCTTAAAGATAAGTGAAGAGGCGATTTGTCCAACCTCAATTCCAAGTCCATCGGCCGCCTCTTGCGCTGTACGTGCACTGTCGATGAGAACTTTGATCTGGCCTGATACTCCTAAATCAATGAGCGCTTGTTGAACCCGTTTAACGGCAGCTTTTTCGAGGACTCCATCCATATGCGTACTTTACGTGAGAATCAAAGAAGCGTTGCGATACCGTTCAACCCTATGAGTTCACAATCTGCGATTGCGATAAAGCACGGCCTTCGAGCAAGGAACGCCCTATGGGCTTCTTTCTTGCTCATGGGAGCGGTCTCTATGGGGTGGGTTCCTCGAATCCCTGAGATTAAGGATGCAATTGGTTTATCGAACTCGCAGTTTGGCTTCTTACTTCTTGGTGCAACCCTTGGTTCGATTACTGGTGCACAGCTAGGTGGAAGAGTCACGCACCACTTTGGTTCACGAAGGGTTGTCTCATACGCGATCGTACTAATGCCCCTTGGGCTAGCAACGATGGCGGTAGCAAACTCAGCGCTCGTACTTTTCCTCGGATTATTTCTTATGGGTTTTGGTTACTCATCGATGGATATCGCCTATAACTTTCAGGCAACTGTTGTTGAAAAGATCTTAGAACGCAGGTGGATGTCTACCTTTCATGCGATGTGGAGCGTAGGAGCATTTCTGACAACGGTTCTTGGGGGAGCGATAGCAAGACATGTTTCACCTCGCACAAATCTCTTGATCATCGCCCTCATCTGCTTGATTGCATTTATCCCAGCGGCCTGCTTCCTGCTCTCTCCAGAACGAGATGATCACAGCATTGATGAATCCCATGAAGGCAAGATCCCGCTCTTTGGTAAAAAAGTTATGCCACTGTGGTGGATAGGTATCGGTCTATTGGGTGCGTTAATTGCTGAGGGTGCGGCAAGTGATTGGGGGGCCATCCTGCTTCGTGATGAGATGGGCTTTGATAAAGGTGTCAATGCAACCGCTTTTGCCTCCTTCTCTTTAGCGATGATCACAAGCAGATTCTTAGGGGATAGAACTTTGGATCGCTTAGGTCCAGCAAAAACGGTAAGGCTAAGTGGTTACATCGGTGGATTTGGATGGGGCGCAGCTTTACTCATCGCTGTTCCGCTATCGCAATCACATCCTGCAATCGCACTTGTTGTCATTAACCTAGGCTTTATCTGCGCAGGGTATGGAATCGGTCCGATGTTTCCTGCATTCATCGTCGCAGCGAGTAAGACCCCAGGAGTCTCGCCAGCTGTTGCGATGGCCCGAGTTGGAGTGATTGGACTTGCAGGCTTCTTTATCGGTCCCACATTGATCGGCTTACTCTCAGATGTATTTACACTTCAAATCGCAATGTTGTATCCAGTTGTAGCGCTCTTGTTTGCAGGCTTCTTATCGCGCACTATCCACGTCAAATAAACCAAGCTTGTATGAGCGTGAAGATAGCAACCCCATAAAGCAAAGCGGTGAAGGATTTTTTAAGCAAAGTTTGATCCACCTTCTCCTGCAGCCTAGAGGCAACCGTGGCTACGACTAATGCGGTAACGGTAATGAAAGCTGGAATCGTCCAACTGACCTCGTCCCAACTTTGAAAGTGGCCAATGAGTGCTGTCAGCGAGTTGATAGCGATAACAAAGAGTGAGGTTCCTGCCGCAACGGCTACAGGCGTTCCAAATGCAAGAACGAGGACGGGAATAACGATGAAGCCTCCGCCGATTCCAAAGAACCCAGTGACGAGTCCAATCACCAAAGAGAGAGCTACTAAGTTAGGGGTAGAGATTCGAGTATGA
>CAIMCU010000052.1 GCA_903839585.1 uncultured Actinomycetes bacterium
CCATAAGTGGATTCGAGGCCCTTGGTTTGGGTTTATCTCGGGTTAACCGATTTGCCCTCCGTTGGCCTCATCCGCTGTATAAAAAGCGGGCCAAGAAAAATGCTTCTTGGCTGCGTAGGCATGGGTAGTCGCAGCAGCGCGTGAAACGCGTGCTGTTGAGAATGAAGCTGATGAGAATGTCATCGACTTTCCTCTCTCTACCTACTACTTATGCGGCAATTTGCCGTGTAAGTCCAACGAGGATAAAGGGTAAAGCATGGGATGTGACTTATGCAACCCAATAAAAGTAACTAGCCAGTAACCCTTAAATCAGGCCAGCCTCAGAGAGAAACTTCGATGGATTTCCACGATGACTTATATGAAGATCCTCTTTGGCACGGGTCATTCCAACGTAGAAAAGACGTCGCTCCTCCTCAAGAACACCTGCATCTAAAGGCAGGATTCCCTGCGTCGCACCGATTAAAAATACCCGTTCCCACTCAAGTCCCTTTGCCGCATGCAACGTAGCAAGAGTGACTACCGGCATTGTGGGTGGATTGTTCTGTTGGACTCGATCCTCAACTTCGCGCAGATATCCTCGTAATGTCTTTGGATTGAAGTTCTCATCTGCATCTAACTCTCTAGCAAGGTGGAGCAATGCAGCGATACCGTCGATGCTCTCGCCAGTTAAAAACGGTTGTGCCAATGTTCGAAGCTCATCTATCCAGTTAACACCCTCTGTAGGGATCACCGAGGCTTGCCTTACCTGTTTGAGAAAGTCACGAACATCTTGGCGCTCAAAGAACCTCTCGGTATTTCGAACCTGGTATGGCAGACCAAGGTTGTTCATCTCTCGTTCAACGCCCTTAAGTTGATTGTTGGTCCGTCCAAGAATTGCTATCTCCTGAGGTGGAGTTCCAGAGGCTAATAGCTGTGTAATCTCCTCAAGGACCCCTGCAATCTCTGCGCTTTCATTCTCATACTCAGTCACCGCTGGCTTAGATCCATGTGCATTCGTTGCAACCAACTCCTGACCCATCGATGCATGGCGCAGAAGCGCGTTGGCGGCGAAGATAATCTCTGGAGTTGATCGGTACCCAGTGCTTAGACGGACTACCTCAGCTTCAGGAAAACGTTGTGTGAAGGTGTTTAGAAAAACAGGGGTAGCTCCAGCAAATGAGTAAATTGTTTGCGCAGGATCTCCGACTACACAGATATCTTGTCGAGTCCCAAGCCAAGCGTTTATAAGTCTTTGCTGAACTGGAGAAATATCCTGATACTCATCGATGGTGAAGTACCGGTACTGATTTTGAACCCGCTCTCGGACTTCGCGCTCCTCTTCAAGCATCGCTGTTGTTAAGAGAAGAACATCTTCGAAATCCATCGCAAGCTCTTGCTTCTTAACCGATTCATACGCCATATAAACCTGCGATAGCTGCTCTGCAGAAAGCTTAGGCTTCTGTGTGCGTTTTCCGATTTCTTCGACAAAATCCTCAGGAGCAACTTGGGAGACCTTCGCCCACTCAATCTCACTGGCAATATCTCGCATAAGTTCGCGGTTTGTTGCACGAAGTGAGTCGGTAAGTCCAGCCCGGTTAATGGCTTCAGAGATAAATCCCGCTTTTGCGGTGATTAAATCAGGGGTCTTGCCACCAAAAACAGTTGGCCAAAAGTAGAGAAGTTGTTTAAGCGCCGCCGCATGGATAGTGCGCGCTGCAACCGTTGGTACTCCGAGTGTGCGAAGTCTTACCCGCATCTCCCCTGCAGCCTTTGCTGTGAAGGTAAGTGCAAGAACCTTTTGCGGATCCATCGTTCCGATCGCTGCTGCATATGCAATGCGATGTGTAATCGCCCTTGTTTTACCTGTTCCAGCCCCGGCGATGATACAAACCGGACCTCGAGTAGCTAGTGCCACAGCTTTTTGCTCAGTATCTAAAGCTGCCAAAATATCTTCAGCAACTAGCGCCACGTCTCACCACCAGTTAGGCCTCGGCCATCTTTAGCGGAGAACCAACGTTCAATCATCTTTCGTGCAACGCTAATCGCGGGTGGAAGCAAGAGAGTTCCATCGGTAGTTGCTAGCTTGAGCTCATCCCTTGAAAACCATCTAACTTCGGTAATCTCATCTCCATCTGGTCTTGCACTCTTTGGATCATCGACGAGGGCTTCAAATGCAATCATGATTGATGCAGGAAAAGGCCATGGCTGAGATCCCAAGTAGTTAATCTGAGAGACGGTAACGCCAGACTCTTCAAAAACCTCGCGAGATACACACTGTTCAAATGTTTCACCAGGCTCTAAGAAACCTGCAAAACAGGAGAAGCGCCCTTCAGGCCAGACAGGTTGATGACCTAAGAGAATGCGATCATCCTTATCGCGAACCAAGACAATTACCGCCGAGTCAGTTCGCGGATGGTGTTGGCTCTGATCCTTAATGCAGGTTCGCACCGCACCACCAAGATCTACCTTTGTTTGTGCGCCACACTTTGAACAGCATGGATGTGAGTTATGCCAGTTTGAAAGAGCAACGGCATGCAAAGCCAACTCAATCTCAAGTGGTGGAAGGTTTGCACCAATCTCGCGAAGAGATGTAAAACCAACCTTTTTCTCCTCATCTGTCTTTGGGTGTTTCCACTCAGAGTTCCAAACAAAGTAGCTTTGATTGTTCTCGGTATCGATCCCTAAGAAGTACCTCTCGCCTTTAACGAACTCATCAGAAGCGACCTTTTGATCAATATCTTGAGCGTTAAGAAAGCTCAATGATTGATCTCCAGCTAAACGGCCATCGGCGAAGTGAAGAACTTTGGCGCGGCTCCAGAGTTTTTCTAGAGCCTCAGGGCTATTACGCAGCTCCCCAGAGCGGTCCATCTTCGATGGTTGTCCGTTGATAGCGCTCATAAGAGGTAACTCTATTAGCCTGAGGCCTATGCGCATCACCTCGTGGAATCTGCTGCACGGCATGGGGGTGCCGCCAACTAAAGGGCAACTGCCTCCTGGGCTGGGCGAAACCGCGGCGAAGTTAGCAAAGGCTTCAATGAGTGAGCTCTTCGCCTTTCAGGAGGTTGATCACTTTCTACCTCGCACCGATATGTGCGATCAAACTCATGAGATTGCACAAGCGATCGGAGCTAAGGATTGGGCGTTTGCACCAAGTGTGATCGGTACGCCAGGTGAATCATGGAAGAGATTGTCCAAGCAAGATCCAGAGATTATTGCGCACTCATCCTCAAACCTAGGAAGTTATGGAGTCTCAATCGTTTCAAAGATTCCTGTGATCGAGTGGAGAAGATTGAATCTTGGCAACTCTCCAATAGGGATGCCCTTGCTCATACCGAAGGAGGGCTCCGACTCTCCCGGTGTACGCCCAATCTATATTCGTGATGAACCACGTTTAGCGTTAGCGGCGATCTTGAGTAATGGGTTTATCGTTATCAATACGCATCTTTCCTTTGTACCGGGTTTTAACGTATCTCAACTAAGTAAGTTAAAAAGATGGGCCATCGATTTGGAAGGAGAGTTCAAATCAACTGCGATTATTGTTGGTGACCTAAACCTTCCAAAAAATCTTCCTGTTTTAAACTCTTCATGGGAGTCTCTCGTCCAGATGAAAACCTACCCAAGTTGGAAGCCATCGATTCAATTTGACTATCTTCTTGCTCAAAAGAGCTCTAAGCTCAAAGTGAAAGATATTTCTGCGCAAACAATAAGTGGAGGATCGCTAGGTATAAGTGATCATCTTCCAATCTCAGTGGAGATTAAGAGTTAGAGATCGAGCAGCTTGATGAGTTCCTCTTCGCCCATGAGATCGGCTCTGCGATCGGTCTGCCCCGTTGGAACGTAATGAAAAGCAGCGGAGATCTTCGAGATATCGATGCCCTTTAGCTTCGCCCAAGCTAACCGATACATAGCTAACTGAACCGCCGCTGACTCACCCAACTGTTTAGAGCCAGTCTTCCAATCCACAACTTCGTATCCGCCATCCTTTTCATAAATCGCATCGATGCGACCGCGGATCAGGACACCGTTGATAACGCTTTCAAAAGGAACCTCCACCGCTAC
>CAIMCU010000053.1 GCA_903839585.1 uncultured Actinomycetes bacterium
CTTCGCATATCCAGATGGAAATCAGGCGCTCTTTGGCGTAAACCTTAAGGTTGAAAAAGGTGAGCGCGTCGCTCTCCTTGGTCCAAATGGAGCGGGGAAAACTACCCTTGTAATGCACATGAACGGCATTCATCAAACGATGCAGGGTCGTGTTCTTATCGCTGGTGAGCTAGTGGATTCAAAGAATAAAGAGAGTATCCGTGAGATTCGCTCAAAGGTAGGTATCGTCTTTCAAGATCCAGATGATCAGCTTTTTATGCCAACCGTTGGAGAAGATATCGCCTTTGGCCCTTACAACATGGGCAAGCGTGGCGATGAGTTAGATGCAATCGTTGATGAAGCACTTTCATTAGTTGGAATGTCAGAGTTCAAAGATCGCCCACCTCACCATCTTTCCTTTGGACAAAGACGTCGAGTAGCCGTTGCCACAGTTTTAGCGATGAAGCCTGAAATCCTTGTCATGGATGAGCCTTCATCAAATCTAGATCCCGCCAGCAGAAGAGAGCTTGCAGATATTCTTCGCTCACTAGATGTCACGATCATTATGGTTACACATGATCTTCCCTACGCCTACGAACTATGCGAACGTTCAGTAATTCTCGCCGGTGGAGTTATCGTCGCCGATGACAGCACTAAATCTATTCTTCAAGATGAGGCGCTACTTAAGGTAAACCGCCTCGAACTACCAGTTGGTTTTTCCATAAAGTAGCTTCCTTGCAATCGCTAAACCAAAGAGAGAGAACGCGCTTTTTCTGCCGCCTCTTTGCGATCGCTTACCGCTAGAGCTTCATAAATTCTCATCGTCTCGTGTCGGATTGTGCTCACGCTATATCCAAGCTCTTTTGCAAGCTGATGGTTAGTCTTCTCCGCGACCATCCCGTTAAGAATCTGTATCTGTCTCTTTGTCAGTGCAGCAGGCTCTTTTTCACCGTTGAATGTCGAATTACCGCTCTTACTGTTATGGAGTTTGGAATCTCTAGCAAGTGAAAGGTAGAGCGAAACTGAGGCACCGTAACCTGTAATGAGTGAGTTAGCGTTCTCTAGGTCCTCTACTGGATTAGCAAAACCCAGACTCATAAAGCCTTGGATTGCACCATGATCGCGCAGCTTGATTACAGACAAACTCTTCGAAGAGTTCCAGTCATCTTCGATAACATCTAGCGCAATAAGGGCTTCATCATGTTTCCAGGAGCGCCACTCTTTACTTGAAAAGTTAGTTCCCTCGATACCTTCGCCATAACCGTACTCGCCGAGAAATGTAAGGCTGTCATCTTTATTGAGGCGCGAGATACGACAGCGGTTTGCACCGATCGGAGCTAGATACTCGGTAACAACTCCTCGAGCGATTTCATCAGCGGTCGGATGGAAACTAAGCCATTCAGTGAAGCGATGAATCTCTCGCAAGTTCTAGCCCTCCGTAGTTTTTTTGTTAACCGTAGGACTAGTCAATATTTATGCACTGACATCAATGAGGGGTGAGGGTGAGAGAGGAAGGAGAGTGGGCCCTGTGGGGCTCGAACCCACGACCCACGGATTAAAAGTCCGTTGCTCTACCGGCTGAGCTAAAGGCCCCACTTAACTTGTTGCCTGCGAATCTTAGCGGAGATTCATCCTCCTTTTGACGCTCGTGATAACCGATCTCGAATAGCGGTAGCGATTCCATCACCCTGAGGCTCATGAACGAATACAGATGAAAGTGATTGAGCATCTGCTGCGCGCAAAGCTGAGTAGAGGGTTCGTGCAAACTCATCATTAGATGCTGGAGCCGCTAACCGAGTTACACCTTCTGGAGTTTCAATCTCAGAAAATGCGATAAATCCAGAACCTACCGTTGGGCTTTGATTAAGAATGACTTTAGCTCTTGGTGAATAGTGCTTTTCGAGTAATCCACTTGCGCGGATTTCATCACCAATCTCGGTGACCTTTAACCCTGTTGTACTCTCAATCATCTCAACTGTTATCGCACCGGGACGAAGCACTCTGGGAGCGGTGCCTGTACAGTCGATAATGGTTGATTCAACACCGACGCTACATGCACCGCCATCGAGTATCAAATCCTGCGGTGCCAAGAAATTAGATAACTCCTCGGTTACATCTGTCGCCGTTGTTGGGGAAACGTGGCCAAAACGGTTTGCACTCGGTGCAGCTACTCCCTTGCCACCGATTTTGTGAAAGGCTTCAAGAAGAGCAAGAGCGAAAACATGATCTGGAACTCGAAGCCCAACAGTTTCTTGCCCGCCTGTAATAAAATCCTTGGCTAACTCACCTCTTCTAAATATTAAGGTCATAGGCCCTGGCCAAAACTCTCGAGCTAGTGCGATTGCATAATCCGGAACATCATCGGTCCAATCAACGATCAACTGAGTCGATGCAAGGTGAACGATGAGGGGATGATCTGCTGGACGACCCTTGACCTCATAGATACGAGCCACGGCTTCTGCATTTGTAGCATCAGCTCCTAAGCCGTAAACGGTCTCAGTTGGAAATGCGACAAGGGCGCCATCCTTAAGAGCTTGCGCAGCCTGCGAGAGAGCGTCCGCGGTGCAGTGAGAGAGAAATTGACCGGTGCTCATGTGCGCAATTATCCCGTGAATCTGCGAGAAGATAACCACATGGCCACGCCTGATAACCGCATCAAAGTCATGCAGATCATCGCCCGAATGAACGTCGGCGTACCTGCGGTGATTGTTGCGCAGCTAATGCGTGGATTGGATCAGAGAAAGTTTGAGCAGATTTTGGTAACCGGCTACTGCGATGGAGATGAGGCTGATTATCTAGAAGAGGTTGCGACAGATATACAGGCGACCCGCATCGCAGGA
>CAIMCU010000054.1 GCA_903839585.1 uncultured Actinomycetes bacterium
GAGTCTTCGAAGTTGTAACCGTTCCATGGCATAAATGCCACAGTCATATTTTGACCTAAAGCCAACTCACCTAAATCAGTAGATGCGCCGTCAGCAACGACGTCACCGCGAACAACACGATCGCCAACCTTTACGATTGGACGTTGGTTGATATTGGTATTTTGGTTTGAACGGGTGTACTTGATGAGGTTATAAATATCCACACCCACTTCACCAGCTGCAGTTTCATCATCGTTCACACGAATCACCACACGGTTTGCATCAACGTAATCCACGATACCGCCGCGGTTAGCTAATACAACAGTGCCAGAGTCAACTGCAACAATACGCTCTAATCCTGTACCAACCAATGGCTTATCTGGACGCAAACAAGGAACTGCTTGACGCTGCATGTTCGCACCCATCAAGGCACGGTTCGCATCGTCGTGCTCCAAGAATGGAACAAGCGAAGCAGCAGCAGAAACGATCTGGCTAGGAGCAACGTCAATAAAATTGATGCGCTCTGGGCTAACCATCATAGTCTCGCCAGCTTCACGAGCAGAAACCAGCTCATCAGCCAACTTACCATTTTTGTCGATCGTTGCATTAGCCTGAGCAATCACATACTTGGCTTCTTCAATCGCAGAGAGGTAAACCACTTCATCGCTTACCTTGCTATTGGCAACCTTACGGTATGGAGTCTCGAGGAAGCCATGCTCATTCAATCGCGCAAATAAAGCGAGCGAGTTGATCAAGCCAATGTTTGGTCCTTCTGGAGTCTCAATTGGGCAAACACGTCCGTAGTGAGTTGGATGCACGTCGCGCACTTCAAAGCCTGCACGCTCGCGGGTCAAACCACCAGGCCCCAATGCAGAAATACGACGCTTGTGCGTGATCTCTGAAAGTGGATTGGTTTGGTCCATAAACTGGGACAACTGTGAAGAACCGAAGAACTCACGAATCGCAGAAGAGATTGGCTTACTGTTAATCAAGTCATGCGGCATGAGGTTTTCTGTTTCGGCTTGACCGAGGCGCTCTTTAACTGCACGCTCAACACGTGACAAGCCAGCACGGAATTGGTTTTCAGCCAATTCGCCGACGCAACGTACACGACGATTACCTAAGTGATCGATATCGTCTACTTCACCCTTACCGTTACGTAAATCTACGAGGGACTTAATGGTGTCCAGAATATCTTCGTTCGATAGAACCATTGCGCCTTCCATTTCAGGACGGTTCAGACGGCTATTAACCTTCATACGACCTACACGAGATAAATCGTAGGTATCTTCGCTATAGAACAAACGCTGGAACAAGGCCTCAACAGCATCCTCTGTTGGCGGCTCGCCAGGACGCATCATGCGATAGATGGCAATACGAGCAGCCATTTGATCGGCAGTTTCATCAGTACGCAATGTCTGAGAAATATACGCACCAGAATCTAAATCATTGGTGTAAATAGTTTCCAATTGCTTGATGCCTGCATCACGCAATGTAGCCAATAACTCTTCAGTGATTTCATCATTAGCATAGGCCAAGATTTCACCAGAGTCTGGATCAACAATATTACGTGCAACTACACGACCAACTAAATAGTCATCTGGTACAGCGATTGTTTTAGTCTTAGCAGCTTCAAGTTCGCGAATATGCTTGGCATTGATTCGCTTGTCTTTTTGAATGACAACAACGCCATTCTTATCAAGCACATCAAAGTTAGCCAGCTGACCACGCAAACGCTCCGGAACAAATTCCATTGAGCCACCATTGGCGGTCAATGCAAAATGATCAAAGTTAAAGAAGTTTGCAAGAATCTGTTCGTTATTTAAACCAATTGCTTTAAGCAAAATGGTGACAGGCATCTTACGACGACGGTCAACACGGAAATAAAGGATATCTTTTGGATCAAACTCGAAATCGAGCCATGAACCACGGTAAGGAATAATGCGTGCTGAGAACAGCAACTTACCGGAACTATGGGTTTTGCCCTTGTCGTGTTCGAAGAACACGCCTGGGGAACGGTGCAACTGAGAAACAATCACGCGCTCAGTACCGTTGATGACAAAAGAGCCGTTTTCAGTCATGAGCGGAATTTCACCCATATAGACTTCGCTCTCTTTTACCTCTTTAACCTTAGTAGGTGCTTCGCGATCATAAATAATCAAGC
>CAIMCU010000055.1 GCA_903839585.1 uncultured Actinomycetes bacterium
CTTGGCATCGCTATAGCGCCAGTTGATACCCGCCTCACTACGTGTGCGAAGTAGCGAGCGCATCTGCTGCGCCGACTCGGCTCCAACTACATGCGCTTCGGGGAGATGGATATCTCCCAGGCCAATATCGCGCTGAGGAGATAGAAGTGCGCGCTCTGCCCATTCGCGTGTTGTCTTAAGAAGCGCACGCGGTGTTCGCTCCCCTGCTGCCCGTGCAACCTCAGCGGCTAAAGCGATCATCTCATCGCTTGACTTTAAAAACGCCTCTGCGTTACGGCGCTCTAAATGTCGTGGATGAAGTGGAACTAACTGGCGAGCGCAATCCAAAATATCAGCTACCGGTCCATCCTCTCGATTGCGCATCCGTACGGCGTTGGTAATAACGGCATCTATATCGTGATCTCTAGCAAAGATTAGTGAGCGTGCTGCGTGAGGTGTCGAGCGTGGACCCTTGCCCGCTACAAGGTGCGATACGCACTCGATAGCGTGATCTGCAAAGTAGTCACGGGTCTTGTTAAAGGTATCAAGGGCTATATCGGGGCGGTTCTGTGCCAGGGCGTAACTCAATGGCGCCTCTGGCCCATGGAGCACATGCAGGTTTGAGGTGTACTGGCTAAAGCGATCAAGGAGTTCGATAGTTAAAACAGGTGTGCGATCAGAGGTGTTCATATTTAAACCTGTAAGCAACCGTAGAAGGCTCGACCATCCGCCATCGCCGTGAGCTAAGAGCGTTAAGCGGCTCTCTAATCTAGATTCGGTATCTAGCGCTGATGTACCTAAATCAACCTTTACGTTAACACCGATGATAGGTGCGATACCAAAGGCTAGGCAGGATTTAACAAAACGGATTGCACCAGCTACTCCATCGCGATCTGTTAACGCTAACGCTGGCATCTCGAACTGCGCTGCGCGTTCGACTAAATCACGAGGGTGCGTTGTTCCGTACTTGAGCGAGTACGCACTTGTTGTACGAAGATGGATAAAGCTCATACGGTTCGAACGATCCACTGCCCTGTGAGTTCATCACGCTCTAATTGAAATGTTGTTACCGAACCTACGGGCGCTGCCTGCACCGTCCAGAGTGCACGTGAGCCATCATCGGGGCGGTACTTTCCATCGCTTACTCGGTTCCACCATCCGCCCGCTTCGCACCATCGCGAAAGAACTGTGTGGATACGAAAGCGCTTACCTCGAAAGGTGAACTCGATCGGTGTGGAGCCGGCATCGGCTACGACCTCTGCGCCGGAGACGATCTCCGGTTTACTGGCTGACTGGCTTGCTTGCTGGCTGGCTGTACTGACATCTTCTCTATGCGACCTTTCGGGTGTGGATAAATTCGAACATATGTTCGAAAAGTAACCCAAGGCTCTGACATAGGCAAGAAGGGCGTGTCGTGAGCGTAGAGTAGTTGAAATTTCAACTATCTCCCCCTACCCTCATCACCAGTGCCAGAAAAAGGCGCAAGAAAAATCAATCACTAGAGAGTAAATAGGAGAAACATGGACGTAGTACTCATTATCGGACGCGTACTTTTCGCAGCCCTTTGGATCGGTGCAGGCTTTGCACACTTCAAATCACTTGAAGCGATGACAGGTTATGCAAAGTACAAGAAGGTTCCATTGGCAAAGCTCAGCGTGCTCGGTAGCGGACTTCTCTTCCTACTCGGAGGCGTTTACATCCTCCTAGGGCTATGGATCGACCTTGGCGCTCTCCTGATCGCAATCACAGTAATTCTTGCAGCAGTCATCTTCCACCAGTACTGGAAAGAGACCGATGCAAACACAAAGATGCAGGAGACTATGGCTTTTAACAAGGATCTAGCCCTTGGCGGTTCAGCCCTAATTATCTTTGCACTCGTTGCAAGCGGTGCTGTATCAGGTGATGCTTTCGGTCCACACATTGGAAACATCTCTTTCTTCAACAGATAAACCACAGCAGCTCGATTTAGAGCACGTTAGCAAAAGCCCTCGGAGTTATCCGGGGGCCTTTGCTATTTCCTGCCAAAGAACTGAGAAGATAAGCCATGGAGATTTTAGGAGCGGTCGCTACCGGCGTACTCATCGGCTCTATTCTCGGTCTAATCGGCGCCGGTGGTGCCATGATCACAATCCCTATTTTGATTTACGGTTTTGATTTTAAACCTTCCTCTGCAACTACAGCAGCGCTGGCTATTGTTTTGAGCACCGCTATCGCCGCCCTTATTCATCGCGCAAAACAGGGTGAGATTCTCTACAAAGAAGGGTTGGTTATCTGGTCACTTGGCCTTAGTACCAACTTAGCTACTTCAATCATCGCCCATAAACTTCCCGATCAAGCCATTGAAACCGGTGTTGCAATCATCATGTTTGCCGCTGGATACTCAATCTCACGTAAGTCAGATATGCGAGCTCATACTCGAATCTCTACCCCTAACTTAGTAGCTCTCTCTTTGGTGATTGGACTCGTCACTGGGTTCTTTGGAATCGGCGGAGGCTTCATCGTTATTCCTGTCCTCGTTCTTGCATTTGGAACGCCTGTAGCCGTTGCGGCAGGTACCTCACTCTTTGTTATCGCTATCAACTCGCTGACAGCACTCATTGGCCACTTTCAAAGTTGGGATGAGGTCAGTTGGACGATTCCAGCTTTTATCACCGCTACCGCATTAGTCGTAGCCACGGTTGCCTCTAGGTTGCAGGAGAAGGTGGATCATACTTTGCTTAAAAAATCCTTCACCGCTTTGCTTTATGGGGTTGCTATCTTCACGCTCATACAAGCTTGGTTTATTTGAC
>CAIMCU010000056.1 GCA_903839585.1 uncultured Actinomycetes bacterium
GCATGCCGCTGTATCGATTCCTGGAATCATTTGTAGTGCAGCTGTATCGATAGCGGTACGTGGCCAGAGTGCATTCACAGCAACGCCATCTCTTTTGAACTCTTCTGCCATTCCTAAAACGCACATAGACATTCCGTACTTGGCCATGGTGTAGGCAACATGGTTCTTAAACCACTTAGCTTTCATCGAAAGAGGAGGCGAGAGAGTCAGAATATGAGCGCTTCCTCCATTTTCGGCGGCTTTCTTAAGGTGCGGGATCGCCGCTTGGGAGGTGAGAAAAGTTCCTCGCACGTTGACATCAAACATTAGATCAAATCGCTTTGCTGGAGTCGCAAGCGTTGGAGTCAGGTTAATTGCACTGGCGTTGTTTATAAGAATGTCGATTCCGCCAAACTCAGCGGCAGCCTTTTCAACTGAAGCGGTTATTTGTTCTTCATCACGCAGATCGCATTGAATTGGTAGCGCCTTACCGCCTGCGGCCTCAATCTCTTTTGCGGCCGAATAGATAGTTCCAGGCAGCTTTGGATTAATCTCTGCTGTCTTGGCAGCGATTGCGATGGAGGCACCATCCTTTGCTGCACGCAGCGCGATCGCAAGTCCGATACCGCGTGAGCCACCGGTAATGAAAATCTTCTTCCCTGAGAGATTGCCGTTGATTGTCATTTACTTCCCCTTTTTCTCCATGAACTTAGTAAATGCCATCATGGCCTCCTCGGATTGAAGAGCCATGGCAAATAATTCAAACTCAGCGCGCATGACAGCAGCTACAGCATCGTGTCTTCCTGCCTTAAGCAACGCCTTTGTATTAATCATCGCAGTTGGAGGTTGCTCTGCTAGTTGATGGGCCAGCTTTAATGCACTTGCATCTACGTCAGCCTCAATTTCTGCGACTAGTCCCATTTCAAAGGCTTGATCTGCATTAAAGCTCTCACCTGTCATGAATATCTTTGCTGCTCTTTGATAACCAACTAGTAATGGAAAGAGGTAGGTGGAGCCTGCTTCAGGAACCAATCCAAGAGAGACAAATGGCATAGAGAACTTAGAGTTAGGCGAGGCTATGACCGCATCACAATGCAGCAACATCGTCGTGCCTACTCCAACTGCGTTTCCCTTTACAGCAGCAATCAGAGGTTTCGGAAAGTTAAGTAAGGCGCCCAAGAACTTTGCGACATCGGAGTCCTCGGAGCCGGGTGGATTTGCCATAAAATCCATGATGTCGTTTCCGGCGGTGAAGTGATCACCTGAACTTTGGATAACGACCGCTCGAATACCAAAGTCATCGGCGGCTTCGGTTAAGCCTGCGGTTAGCCCTGCATACATCTCTTTTGTCAGGGCGTTCATCTTCTCCGGCCGATTAAAAGTCAGGACAAGCACCGATCCATCGCGGTGGTTCGTGATTTGTGTCATCTGAGCATCCTAAGTGATGAAATGGTCAAAGAAAAGGAGCAGAATAGGGTGTGACGGAGAGGTCAAAGAGATTATGGCGCGTGATATCACAATAACAACCCGTGAACTAACTCCATTTGAACAGTTAGTTCTTGGTCTACTTTGCGAAGGTAAATCCAACGCTGCAATTGCCCGTGAAACTTCTCATACAGAGAAGGTCGTCGAAAATACAATTAGTCGATCTGCTAAAGCTTTCAATATCTCATCAGATGGTGATACGAATATCAGGGTCTTGCTTGCTCTGGCTTTTCGCACCCATTACGGGGATGTGGCTTTCGATCGTTTAGGAATCCCCTGCGTGCATTCCTCAGTAGGACCAGATGGTCAACATCTTTGCAATAAAGATTTCCATTAGTTTGAAAGCTCTGGGGCTACCTCTCATCCTTTTTGAGTAAGGGGTAGCACCCGCATATTTGCTTCAGTCACCAAATCCCTAGGTTGATACTTCAACTGCACCTAAAAGTTGGGTAATTTAAAAGGGAGAGAAGTAAATAAGATGAGACGTAAAACTTTCGACAAGATTGTTACTGCTGTTGGTTTTGGCCTAGCAGTATTTCTCTTTATTGCAGCTGGACTTCTAAACTGGGGAGCATCCTTTGCTCAAGACTCAGTTAAATCTCAGCTAGAAAATCAAAACATCTCCTTCCCTGCAGCTGAAGCTATGCCAGAGGCTACAAAAGACCAATTAGCGAAGTGGGCAGAACAAAAGGTTACAACCGGTGAGATGGCGCGCGATTACTCTGACCTCTATATCTGGGAGCACATGAAGGCCTCAGCAAATGCAGTTGTGGGCAAGGATGCGACCTACTCTGAAGTTTCTGGAATGTATATGGGGTTAGTTCGCGGTGGAAGTACAGATACAGCACAGATCGCAAAGCTTGGTGAGCTACGTCAAACCCTCTTTATGGGAAATACGCTCCGTGGCATGCTGCTTGAAGCGTACGCATTTGGAACACTCGGAGTTATCGCGGGGTACTCAGCTATCGCTGCTCTCGCTGGTGGGTTTTTGATGCTGGTTCTGTCAATCATGGGACTGCTTCATATTCGTCGCACCCCTGAAGGAGCGACGATTTAACCCTCAACTCTCCGTGAGGGAAAAGAATCCCCCCGAGTAATCGGGGGGATTTCTCATTCGTACCCCTTTTTTCTGCGACTCACCGCACAATCTTTCTGGTTGGGCATTCGAACTCCCTTAACCTTGTGAACGCCTTCCCCGGACCAATGGTGCGAGCGACCCCATCGCACCCAACTGGAAGGATCTATATGTCACTGCTTTCATGGAAGCTTCACGGAAACGGCAAGACCATTACCCCTGGTTCTGTAGTTTCTACGGATGAGCGCTTGAGCTGGCCACGAACCGTCGGAGTTGGACTTCAACATATCGCCGCAATGTTTGGCGCAACTTTCTTAGTCCCAATTCTTACAGGGTTCCCAGCAACAACAACCCTCTTTTTCTCAGGTATTGGAACAATCCTCTTCTTAATCATTACTCAGAATAAGGTTCCTAGCTACCTTGGCTCTTCCTTTGCATTCCTTGGACCAATTGCTGCGGCAATGGGTGCTCAGAAGAATATGGCTGCAGCACTTGGTGGAATTGTCTTCACCGGTGTAGTTCTAGCTGTAGTTGGTCTAGCTATTCGTGCCGCAGGTACAAGCTGGATTAACTGGCTCATTCCACCCGTTGTGAGCGGAACTATCGTCATGCTTATCGGCTTTAACTTAGCGCCAGCAGCTAAGGGCAACTTCACTGCTGATCCACTTATCGGAATCATCACCCTCGCAAGCATTGGAGTTATTGGTGCGTTTTCACGTGGGTTCTTAAGTCGTATCAGCATATTCCTAGGCTTGGTAGTTGGTTATCTAACCGCTTTTGTAATGGGAGATGTAAACACCGATGGCATTAAAGCTGCCAAGTGGGTAGCAATGCCAACATTTACCTCACCATCATTTAGCTTCAATACAATGATTCTCTTCTTACCTGTTGTGCTAGTCCTTATCGCTGAAAACGTAGGACACGTCAAGGCGGTTTCCGCAATGACAGGCAAAGATCTAGATAATCAGATGGGTAACGCTCTCTTCGC
>CAIMCU010000057.1 GCA_903839585.1 uncultured Actinomycetes bacterium
CGCGGCTGTTACAGCAATAGTTGTAGCACTGCCACTCTAACTTTCAGAGATTTTCCCTTACATTTTTCTCCTTTGCGTGCCACGCTTATAGCGCTTGCAACTTCGAAATAGGAGAGCCACTATGAAGATAGTTTTTCATGTACGTCACGCAGACCTAGCCGAAGATTTCAAAGAGATTGCTGAAGAAAAGCTACTATCCATGGATAGATTTAGCGTGGTTATTGATCGTGTAGAGGTCGAGATAATGCATGAAGCTAATCCAAGACAAGGCAAACATTCGCACAGAGTTGCAATAACTTCTCACGGCTCGGGTCCGCTCATGAGAGCCGAAGCAGCTGAGTTCAATGATGTTGCAGCATTCGATGGTGCAATTAAGAACTTTGAACTTCAAATCAGGAAGCACCACGAGCGCTCAAAGTCGCACAATCGAGAAACCCTTAGGCACAAAGAGGTAATTGTTACCGATTAACTCTGTTTGCGCTCTTCTCGGCTTTAATCGGTTTGGCTGGTGGAGTAGGAGGCTTTGGTGGTTCTCCTAAAGCTCGAATAGCTTCATCCCGAGCGATAGCCGCATTCAACCCTGCGCTGCGCTTGGCTTTTACCTCATCCAATTTTTGTGATTGAGTTTTAGGCGTTCCTGGTTTTGGCTTACCAACGACTTTACCGATCGCGCCAATGAACTCTTCATTTATCTGTTGCACCTTCTCGCGATACAGGCGCTCATTTACCTTAAAGAGTCTAAGATCAACCTTGTACTTTTCAACAGCTATCTTGTAATCAGCTAAAGATGCTGCAGGGGTAGGGGATGGCTCAGCATCTGCATAAGAGGTTGAAATTGAGCTCATGGCGGTCGCAGTCACAAGTGCTGCAAGAGCCATAAGCCTGGAAATCTTCATGAGGCAACTATGAGGGAGGAGGTTGTGAAATCTCGGTGAAATGTTTACGCCACGCCTAAGAGGTTCGATTCGATGTGGAACTTCGCTCTTCTTCGTGCAAGGCTTTGGTTATGGCACAACTGATTATGATCGTTGATGACGAAGTGGGTGTTCGAGAACTTCTCTCCGATGCCTTGAAGATTGCAGGTTTTGAGACTATCAGTGCGCCAGATGGAATGTCAGCGCTAACCCCTCTTCGAAGTAACAAACCAGATCTCCTTGTAGTTGATATCAATATGCCCCTCATGGATGGCTTTGAACTAGTTGAACGTCTACGCAGCACAGGTGATAACACCCCGGCGCTGATGCTCAGTGCGCGTGCTGACAGAGTTGATGTAACACGTGGCCTTGCACTCGGTGCTGATGATTATGTAACAAAGCCTTTTGGTCTTGAGGAGTTGCTTCTACGGGTTAAGGCAATCCTTCGACGTTCACAGGTATCACTTGAGACATCTACCAATCTAAGTTGCGGCCCCATACAACTAGATGAAAGTAGTCATGTAGTTACATTCAATGAAGCGCCTATCGAGCTCTCTCCGACAGAGTTTAAACTTCTTCAAGTTCTGATGGAGAACAAAGGTCGAGTGCTTAGCAAGAGTCTGCTCTTAGATGAGGTTTGGGGAATTACCTTTGAGTCAGAGAGCACGGTTGCTGATACCTACATCTCTTATCTGCGCAAGAAACTACATCGAGATGGATTTGAAGGCATAAAGACTATCCGTGGCGTTGGATTTGTTATTCAAGATCCAAAACAGTAGTTTGAAGTGATAATGAAGAAGTCGAGAAGCCTCTTTGCTGTTCTGAGCATCGCCGTAACTACGGTGCTATCCCTTGGTATTGGTGGATTTGCTACCTATCAATCCTCAAAGAGTGATTTACAAGCAATCGATACAAAACTCTCTATAGTAGTTAGAAACGTCTTAGAGCACAGTGATGAATCCACGAGCTCCGCTCTCTACATAATCGAATCTGAAAAGTTCGACATCTCGCTCTCGCTACTTTCCTCAGATGGTCAAATTACGCCAATAGTTGAGTCGCACTTAGAAGAGTTTGCAATTCCCAATCATGATCTAATCCAGAAAGCGCTTAATACGCCAATTACTGTTCAAGGGGATTATCCGTACCGCTTTAGGGCTATTGAAACCCCATCGGGGGACAGGTTGCTACTTGGAGCATCGCTACGCGATGTTGATCGCAACCTTCGACAGAACCTAAATGATGTAGCTCTCTTCACACTCTTTGCTAACGCTCTCGCGATTCTCCTTTCGATTCTCCTTCTGCGCACTCATAACCGCGGGTTAGATCGACAGGCTCTTGAGAGAATGCAGGAGTTTCTCGCAGATGCTTCGCATGAGCTGCGCACACCTTTAACCGTCATTAAGGGCTACACGGAAATGTTGAGCAAGGAACAGTTCAAAGAGAGTGCCGATAAAGAGAGAGCCTTCTCTCGAGTTAACTCAGAGATCAAGAGAATGGAAAACCTCATTCATGATCTGCTACTTCTTGCCGAACTTGGCGAGAGTAAACCGATTGAGTTCCATTCAACTGACATAACTGAGCTAGTACAAGGGCTATTAAATGATTTCAAAACACTACATCCGGCACGTTCGATTCATTCCACACTAGATGAAAACGTTGAGATTGATTGCGTGCGAGACCACCTTCATCGGCTAGTACAAAACATCCTGACAAACATTGAAAAGCACACCCCAGCTGATGCGCCCGTGAGAGTTTCACTCAAAGGAAAGGCAAAATCACTCGTTCTCGTTATTGAGGATGGTGGTCCAGGTCTGCCAGAGTCCGCTTATAAGAGTGAGATTAAGGCGATGACAAGGTTCGATCCTTCTCGTTCACGCAGCAGTGGCGGTTCTGGTCTTGGCTTAAGCATCATCGCAGCGATTGTTCAAGAACACGAGGGCAAACTCTCACTCTCTAAGAGTGATTTAGGTGGAGTTAGAGTTCAGATAGAGCTTGCGCTCTAAGCCTTTAACTCACGGCGCGTTTTAAGCAAACTTGCTACCGTTGCAACTCCCAAAGAAGTGATGATGAAGGTAAGGCTTTGGGCGATTGAAATCTCTGGGATATGAACCCCAACAAACTCATGAATGTCGTATGCGTGCAAGGCATGGAAGAAGAGTTTGACTCCAATGAATCCAAGAATAAGAGAAAGTGCTTTACCGATGTAAACAAGACGCTTCATTAATCCGCCGATAAGGAAGTACAGCTGGCGAAGGCCCATCAGTGCAAAGACGTTGGCAGTAATGACGACGTAAACATTTTGAGTTAACCCAAAAATTGCTGGAATTGAATCGAGAGCAAAGAGGATGTCGGTAAGTCCGAGAGTAATTAACGCAATACCAAAGGGCTTCAAACCACGGTTTTGAAGCCACATCATGAGTTTGCTTTCCTTGACATCCTCTTCCTCATGGCCACTTTCAGCAAATAGCTTGAAGGCTGTGAATATAAGAAAGGCTCCGAAAAGGAAGAAGATCCATTCGAAGGCCTCGATGGCTGCAGCGCCTAAGGTAATGGCGATAACTCGGAAAATGAGTGCGATCAAAATTCCAAAGAGAAGTGCTAACTGCTTGCTCTCCTCCTTTATCTTGAGGCGAGCAAGGATGA
>CAIMCU010000058.1 GCA_903839585.1 uncultured Actinomycetes bacterium
ATGGGCTTTGACGCTGGTCGAGTTGATGGAATCTACGGCGAGCGAACAGAGTCGGCTGTAAAAGAGTTCCAACGCTCTGCAGGTATAAAGGTTGATGGTCGATGTGGTCCTGCAACAATTATCGCCCTTCTTCGCTTAACAAAGATTGTCTCTGGTGGCGCACCATCGCAGATGCGTGAGAGTGCAACACAGCGAAATCGTGGACCTGCACTTGCAAACAAGGTCATCGTTATTGATCCAGCCGCAGGTGCAGCTGAAGCAGAGATTGTTTACGACATCGCCCAACGTTTAGAGGGTCGTTTATTGGCGCTGGGTGCAAGTGTTTTCTTAACAAGAGGCCCTAAGAACTCACCATCAGAGGCTGATCGAATTACATTTTCAAATGCGAACAACGCAGATCTCATGATTTCACTTCACACAGATAGCGTTGCAAACAACCAGGCTCATGGAGTTGCAACCTACTTTTATGGAAGCGATGCCCATGGCGTGCACTCCATTGTGGGAGAAAAGTTTGCATCCTTAGTGCAACGTGAGATCTGTGCCCGCACCGATCTGCTTAACTGCAGAACCCATGCGATGACCTGGGATCTTCTTCGCCTGACCATGGCTCCTACAGTTCGAGTAGATCTTGGCTATCTATCCAATGAGGGCGACTGTGCCCGTCTTGCCCGCCCAGATTTTCGAGATACCTTGGCTGAAGCCTTCATTATCGCTATTCAACGCCTGTACTTAGCCGCTGAAGATGATGCAAAGACAGGAACTCTTCGAATCTCAGACCTGCGCAATGCAGGGATTCGTCGCTAAATAAGGGGAACCCACCGAGCGTTAACTCTGTGGGAGACTTGTCTTTATGTCCGAGATTTCAGTTCGCCATCAAACCGGAGCTCCGCAACACCTAGAGCAACGCTTTGCTAACCGCGCCGCTGGAATGCTCCCAAGTGAGATCCGCTCACTCTTTGCTGTGGCATCTCGCCCAGAGATCGTCTCTCTTGCAGGTGGAATGCCAAACCTTTCAGCGCTACCGATGGAGATGATGGCTGGGGTAGTAAACCAACTTATTTTGACCAACGGCTCTGAAGCTCTTCAATACGGAAGCGGACAGGGACATCCAAAGCTTCGTGAACAGATCTGCGATGTGATGGCACTCGAAGGAATCCGTGCGAACGCTGATGATGTTGTTGTTACAACTGGATCGCAGCAGGCTCTCGATTTAATCTCCCGTATCTTTATCGATCCAGGTGATGTTGTACTTGTTGAAGCTCCTTCTTACGTTGGAGCGCTCGGAACATTTCGTCAGTATGAAGCATCTGTTGTGCACGTTGAGATGGATGAGCACGGGCTTTTGCCAGATGCTTTGCGCGCTGCGATTAAGAGCGTGCGCGCTGCAGGTCGCAAGATTAAGTTTTTATACGTTATTCCAAACTACCAAAATCCGACAGGTGTATGTCTTCCTGCAGATCGTCGTACAGAGATTTTAAGTATCTGCCGCGAAGAACAGATCTTCGTTGTTGAGGATAATCCTTACGGTTTGCTCGGCTTTGATAAGCCATCACCAAATGCGATGCGCGCAGAGGACTCTGAGAACGTTATCTACCTCGGCTCTTTCTCCAAGACAATCGCCTCTGGTCTGCGTATTGGTTGGGCCTTGGTTCCACCATCACTCAAAGATAAGTTAGTGATCGCCTCCGAGTCATCGATTCTCTGTCCATCAAACTTCACGCAGTTAACAATCTCTAGCTACTTAGCTGATCAGCCTTGGCGCGATCAGATTGCAAGCTTTTGCGAGCTCTACAAGGTTCGCCGTGATGCGATGTTGGAGTCTTTGCAGGAGTACTTCCCTTCAGAGGCGACTTGGACAAAACCAGGTGGCGGTTTCTATGTGTGGGTAAACCTTCCACCGGAGATCGATACAAAAGTTATGATGCCAAAGGCGATCGTTGCAAAGGTTGCATACGTCCCAGGTACTGCTTTCTATGCAGATGGTTTTGGTTCTTGGTCGATGCGTCTTTCATACTGTCATCCAACCCCTGAGCGAATCCGTGAAGGCGTTAAAGCCCTCGGTGGAATTGTGAAGCAGGAGATGAGCCGTAGAGGTACGGCGCTTAACTAACCTTCGATTAAATCCACAATACGTTGCAGATCTTCACGTCCTGCAAACTCAATA
>CAIMCU010000059.1 GCA_903839585.1 uncultured Actinomycetes bacterium
CAGTCAAACCCCTAGCCAAGCCGAGTTAGATGCCAATCCACGTTCAGCCTCTGTTCGACTTCGCGCGATAGAGAGAGTGGCTTCATGACGGCAATGACATCAGCGGTTCGTAAACCGGCTTTATCTCGTTCAAAAGAGATCGTTACACAAAAATCTGCACAGGCTCTGCTTAAACTCGTTCCAGATGTTTCAACCGGTGCTCGTGCAACTCATCGCTACTTTGCAACCTTTCTTTCAGTTGTCTCTGGGCTCGGTCTACTCGTGCTCTTACTTGTTAATACTTTGCTTGCTCAAGATGCCTTTGTTCTCTCAAATCTCAAGGCAGAGGCCAAAGCTGTAGCCGATCAAAGAGAAGCGATTGCACGAAGCATGGATGAGGTCTCATCTCCAGCCGCACTAGCAGCCGCCGCAACCGAGTTAGGCATGAAGCCATCTCAATCTCCGGTTTTCTTAGATCTATCTCCTGCTGAAAGTGGCCAGGTAAATAATGGGTAATCTCCAGCTAGCTCACAAACGAATCAGAGTCCTGGTTGTTGTCTGTCTCATCTTTCTTCTCTTTTTTGCTGCGCGACTTGTGCAGATTCAAGCAATTCAAGCGGGGGAGTATCAGCTTCGTGCCGCTAATGAGATGGAGTCAACGAGAACCATTCCAGCGCCACGCGGAGATATCACCGATGTTAACGGTGTCGCATTTGCGCGTAGCGTTTCAGCGATAAACATAGTCGTCGATCAAACTCAGATAACTGATCCAGCTCGAGTCGCCGCTTTTGCTGCTCCAATACTGGGGCTAGATATCGCTGATGTGCAAAGTTCAATCTCAGGAACACGCAAGTACTCCATAGTGCTCAAAAATGCTAGACCTGCGGTGTGGAAGCAACTGACAGATGCAATATCTAGTTTTAACGCCGCGTTAGATAAGAAGGAAATAGACAAGAGAATTATCGGGTTCTTCGCAGAACGTGATTACATAAGAGAGTATCCATCTGGAAGCCTGACATCCTCTCTCATTGGTTTTGTGCGCGATGATGGAGTTGGCGCATCTGGTATCGAGTCGAGCATGAATAAGTTGATTACCGGAACCGCCGGCAAATACTCATATGCACGTGGCTATGGCGCTGAAATTCCTGGATCACAGGTCGAACTTGTTGAGGCAAAACAAGGCACAACTGTTCGACTCACAATTGATAGGGATATCCAATGGGTAGCTGCTAAAGCGATCTCAGATGCAGTCAAAAGCTCAAATGCGGCTAGTGGGACAGTTATTGTGATGGATCCAAAAACTGGAGCAATTCTCGCGCATGCTACAGCTCCAACATTTGATCCCAACAACACGAAGAAAGTTTCTCAATTTCTCATGCGAAACCCTTCGGTCCAGGATGTCTACGAACCAGGTTCAACTGGAAAGGTTATGACACTTGCTGCTGCTCTAGAGGAAAAGAAGATCACTCCTACGACGGTCTTTTCAGTTCCTTATAAGGTAGAACGTGGAGGGGAGTCCTTCCATGATCATGAGAGACATCCTGTTCAAAACCTAACCTCAGCTGGGATATTGGCGGTATCTAGTAATACTGGAACGATCAAAATTGGTGAGCTTTTAAGTAACAAGACTTTGTACAACTACCTTTCTAAGTTTGGCATCGGTCACCATACGGGTTCCGGGTTGCCGGGTGAATCACGCGGAATCCTTCATCCTGTTGAAAACTGGTCGTTAACCTCTGCTCCAACGATCGCCTTTGGTCAGGGATACTCATTGACTGCGATGCAAGCAACAAGCGTCTTTGCAACAATTGCAAATGATGGAGTGCGAGTTTCTCCAACTGTTATTGCAGGAACTAGCGATACCAGTGGCAAGTTCACGCCTTCGCAGACACGAAGTAGCGAAAGAGTTGTCAGCGCTCAAACTGCGCAGCAGATGCGCTTAATGATGGAGAGTGTTGTATCTCCAAATGGAACCGCACCATCAGCTGCGATTCCTGGGTATCGAGTAGCAGGCAAGACAGGCAC
>CAIMCU010000060.1 GCA_903839585.1 uncultured Actinomycetes bacterium
AAGACCTTTGATCGTATCTGTGATGTTCTCAGTCATCTCGGATATATAGCTGATGAGAAACCCTTAGAGCAGGGCAAGATTCTTTCGAAGATATATGCTGAGTCAGATTTGCTCCTTACTGAAACGATAAGACTTGGCATCCTTGATTCCCTTTCAGCTCCGGAGCTGCTCTCCGTCGTTTCGGCGATGATCTATCAATCCCGTTCATCGGAGGTTCTTGCCCCAAAGATTCCACATCAAAACGTCGCAAACGCTTTAGCTGAAATTACCCATCTCTGGGCAAAGCTCGAAGATATCGAAAACGAGTTTGGAGTAAAGACTCAAAAGGAGCCTGACTTTGGATTCTCATATATCTCTTATAAGTGGGCTCAAGGCAACTCATTAACGAGCGTTTTGAAGGGCTCGGATATGACAGTTGGAGATTTTGTACGTTCCACGAAGCAGTTAATCGATCTACTTATGCAGATTGCAGGAGCAAGTACATCCCTTAAAGGTAGGTGCTTCGAAGGAATAGCGAAGTTGGATCGGGGAGTAGTCTCCTACCTTATGGAGGATTCATGACTCTCATGCTCTTAGATAGCGCATCACTTTGGTATCGCGCTTACTACGGTATGCCGGACACGCTATTGGCACCTGATGGAACTCCAGTGAACGCAATACGGGGATACCTCGATATGACCGCAAGATTGGTCACTCAGTACTCTCCAAATCGCATCGTTGCATGTCTCGATGGGGATTGGCGACCATCTTGGCGTGTCGAACTTTTTCCAGATTACAAAGCTAATCGAGTTGAAGAGGATGGTGATGGGGAAGAGGAGCCAGACACCTTAACTCCTCAAATTCCCATCCTGTTAGACATTCTTGATGAGTTCGCCATACCAATGGTTGGCGTAGATGACTTTGAAGCCGATGATGTCATGGCAACCTTTGCGGTGCAGGAAAAGGGTCCAATCCGTATCGTGACCGGTGATAGAGATTTGTTCCAGCTAGTTGATGATGCGCGCGATGTAAAGGTTGTTTACCTTGCCAAAGGGGTATCGCAACATGATTTAGTTGATATTCAATGGGTTGCAAATAAGTATCAGATCCCGGGGGACAGGTACGCACTTTTCGCAATGTTTAGGGGAGATCCTTCAGATGGGTTACCTGGTGTCCGAGGAATTGGCGAGAAGGGGGCCGCTCTCATCGCCAATAACTTTCCTGATGTGCAATCGACGATAGCTGGTGCGCAAAACAATCATGAAGCATTGTCCAAATCCTTGATTCAAAAGATTTTGGATGGGCGTGAATACCTCAAAATTGCCCCAACCGTCGTCAACTGCGCAAGAAATGTTCCGCTCCCAACGTTATCTATAGATCTACCCAAACCACCGTCTGATCTTTCGAAGATCTACCAACTTCGCGATCAATACGGTCTTGGTGCCAGCGTTGATAGATTGATCTCTGCACTCAAATGGTAGGAATTTTTCCCGGAATTATCCTTTCACTATCCTTTGAGCCTGCTGGTCTTTGGTTCTGCGCACCCATTGCGTTCGCAATCTTCTTTCGCGGGTTAAAGCGCACCCTTCATCCATATCGGTTCGTTTTTCTCTTTACCTTCACCTTCAATGCAATCGTTCTCTACTGGACTGGAAAGTATGTCGGATCAACGCCATGGATTTTGCTCTCCCTTTTGCAAACTCTTTTCTATCTTCCAATAGCCCTCATCTACTCAAAGACAAGATCCCTTTACATTCTGATTCCAGCGTTTATAGCCTTAGATTTTCTTCGCTCTATCGCACCCTTTGGTGGTTTTGGATGGACACAGGTAGCTTTCTCGCAGGCTGATGCGCCTTATGTAAATCTAGTCGGCGTAGGGGGAGTGGCGCTACTAACACTTTGCGTTCTATCTCTGGCCCTTTTGGTTATTGATAGACCTAAGTTTTTTATTCTGCCCGTACTGGTTCTTCTAATCTCTCCACAGCTTCTAAACAATGAAGTCTCCAGCGATGATCCGTTGAAGTTTGCCGCAGTTCAAGGAAATACGCCATCAGTTGGATTGGATTTTAACGGGAGAGCAAAGGCTGTTTTTGACCTGCATGTTCGTGAGAGTCTGAAAATAAACAAAGAGATCGATCTGATTATTTGGCCCGAAAACGCAGCAGATATTGATCCATTGGTTAATGAGACGATGCAAGACGATATCGCAGAGATAACCCGTCAAAAGTCGTCACCCTTGCTCATGGGAGCTGTTCTCAACAGCCGAGAAGGATTGGAAAACGCATCAATTCTCTTTAGTGAAGATGGCAAAGTCTCCAGCATCTATGTAAAACGGCACCTGACACCATTTGGCGAGTACATGCCTCTACGATCATTAGCTGAGTTTGTTTCACCCTACGCCAGCTCTGTTTCAGACTTTACTCCAGGCAGCGAACTCGTTATTCATAATCTGGAGGGAAAAGCTTTGTCCTCTGTTATCTGCTATGAAATTATCGACAATCAGATAGTCCGTGAGGCTGCCAGAAACTCGCGTGCGATCATTGTTTTAACAAATAGCGCCACCTTTGCAGGAACCGCAGAAAGCGCCCAACAGTTAGCGATTACTCGAATCCGAGCTATTGAGAGTTCTCGCCAAATCGTTAGCGTTTCCACAGTTGGAATCTCGGCTCTCATTGATCAAAACGGTCAGGTTCTTTCTCAAACCGATGAGAATGTTGCGCAGATTCTCTACGGATCTGTTGCTTTCTCAGATGCAAAGAGCTTCGCCAATCGCTTAGGAGGTTGGGCTACACCGTTGGTTTTGGGCCTCAGTTGCGTCCTGGCTTGGGCTTACCGTAAACGCCGATAAGTTACATTATGTTAAGTAATAATGAATGCGCGCTTCCCCGCTCAGGCGTAGGAAGAGACAGGCGCACAGCTACAGACAAGGTTTCTATCCCCAAATGCGCCATCTATGCGGCCTGTAGTTGGCCAGTACTTACCCCGAACGCCGATGAGCTCACCAGATACCAATCCATCGCTCATAGCGGGAAAGGCGCCCACCTCACGTGGATATCTGCGATCCCACATCGAATCGACTACAGCGGCAGCTGTGTGAGGTGCAAGGCGCAGTGGCGAGTCTTCCACGGCTATCGAGCCCTCAATAATCTCAACGATCTCCCCATGTATCGAGGCCATCGCATCGATGAAACGTTCTATCTCTGCCATGTCCTCAGACTCGGTTGGTTCAATCATCAAAGTTCCAGGGACTGGAAAGCTCATCGTCGGCGCGTGAAAGCCAAAGTCCATAAGACGTTTTGCGATGTCATCAACACTTACTCCGCTGACCCTAGTGATTTCGCGAAGATCCAGTATGCACTCATGTGCAACTCTGCCGTTAGCTCCTGTGTAGAGAATTGGATAGTACTTTTGCAGCTTGGAGGCCATGTAGTTGGCGGAGAGAATCGCTATCTGTGTTGCTCGTGTCAACCCCGCTCCCCCCATAAGACGAATGTAAGCCCATGAGATAGGCAAGATGCTCGCAGATCCATAAGGCGCAGCCGATACGGGACCAGGACCTGTACTTGGTCCTGCAAGTGAATCCATCGGATGGTTAGGAAGAAATGGAGCAAGGTGTGCGCGAGAAATAACCGGTCCGACACCTGGTCCCCCACCGCCGTGAGGTATGCAGAAAGTCTTATGAAGATTAAGGTGAGAAACATCTGCACCGAACTTGCCGGGTTGAGCTAAACCTACAAGGGCATTCAGATTAGCTCCATCGACGTAAACCTGACCACCTGCATCGTGAACCATCTTGCATACCTCTGTAATGGCCGACTCGAAAACTCCGTGGGTGGATGGGTAGGTAACCATAATCGCTGCGAGCTCGCCTGCGTGTAATGCAATCTTCTCTCGCAGATCATCCAGACTCACATTACCAAATTCGTCGCACTC
>CAIMCU010000061.1 GCA_903839585.1 uncultured Actinomycetes bacterium
ACAGCTGGCGGTGTTAACGCTTCCCCTGTGCGCAGATCAAACTCTGCCCCATGTAACCAACACTCAATCTTGAAATCAGTTATCTCTCCCTCAGAAAGTGAGGCATCTGAGTGAGAACAAACATCGCCTATAGCGAAGACCTCATCTCCTACGCGAGCAACGCAAATACTTTGCCCATTCTTTTCGATTCGAACCGGCTTGCCATGTTCGAGATCGGTCAGTTGAAGATCTGACATCTACCTGCCTGCCTTCGCGAGCTCGTCATCGATACGGTTCATTAATCGCTCCTGAATATCCTCAATACCGATTTCAGAGATAATCTCATTGAAGAAACCTCGAACTACCAATCGGCGAGCATCCTCAATCTCGATACCTCGTGACATCAGATAAAAGAGTTGCTCATCATCAAAACGACCCGTTGTACTCGCATGTCCAGCTCCAACAATCTCGCCAGTTTCAATCTCAAGGTTTGGAACAGAGTCTGCTCTGGCACCATCAGTCAGCAGAAGATTTCTATTGAGCTCATATGTATCGGTACCTTCAGCCGCAGCACGGATGAAAACATCACCAATCCAGACCGTATGGGCATCTTGTCCAGCAAGTGCACCTTTGTAGTTAACTCGGGATTTTGCATGAGGCACTTTATGATCGACAAACATTCGGTGTTCAAAGAATTGTCCGGTCGTAGCGAAGTAAACCCCTGACAAATCCGCTGAGGCTCCTGGTGCAATGAAATCAACGGTTGGTAGAAGTCGAACGACATCGCCACCTACAGTTACAACAATCGATTTAATGGTTGCATCGCGATCGACAACAGCGTGATGCCTTGCTGTGTGAATTGATTTGGCTTGCCACTCTTGTAGTGAGATGAAAGTCAGATGCGCGCCAGGTGCGACACTAATTTCAATATCCTCAGCAAGGATGGCATCCCCCGTATTTTCGATTACAACGGTTGCCTTCGAATGGTTCTCGGCACGAATCTGCACTCGTGAGAGTTCAGCAGCGGATACTCCCCCGCAGCAACGAGTCAAGAAGATTGGCTCGGGTACTTGGGTGTTTGCAGAAATCGTAAGTACTGCAACATCCTTGGCGTTCTCTCTCACTCTAGAAACAATTACATCGTCGCAATCAGTTAGGGCAGGAGCAATCTCTCGAGCGATGCGCTCAAAACTTACGCCGACCGCTAAACCGTTGTATGAGAGAGAGTCTCTGTCTTCAATCTTTGCCGAACCATCATGAAGTCCACCAAGTCGCTTAAGAGGCGTAAATCTCCAAGCCTCTTCACGCCCTGTTGGAGTTAGGTAGTTGGTTGCAAGTGTTGTCATTATCCGACAGCACCTTCCATCTGCAGTTCGATAAGACGGTTGAGCTCTAGCGCATACTCCATAGGAAGCTCGCGCGCGATTGGTTCAATAAAGCCACGAACAATCATCGCCATCGCTTCATCCTCAGTCAAACCACGCGACATGAGGTAGAAGAGTTGATCATCACTTACCTTAGAGACGGTCGCTTCGTGCCCCATCGATACATCATCTTCACGGATATCGACGTAGGGATACGTATCTGATCGTGAGATTGTGTCAACCAAGAGTGCATCGCACTTAACGGTGCTCTTTGAATGGTGTGCACCTTCTTGTACCTGAACAAGACCGCGGTAAGAGGTTCGGCCTCCTCCGCGAGCTACAGATTTCGAGATAACAGATGAAGATGTATACGGCGCTGCGTGAACCATCTTTGCACCAGAGTCTTGGTGTTGACCAGGACCAGCAAAGGCTAGTGAGAGTGTCTCTCCCTTTGCATGTGGACCCATCAACATAACCGCTGGATACTTCATGGTTACCTTTGAGCCGATATTTCCATCCACCCATTCCATTGTCGCGCCTTCAGCGCATGTTGCACGCTTTGTAACGAGGTTATAGACGTTATTGGACCAGTTTTGGATGGTTGTGTAACGAACTCGCGCGCCCTTCTTAACAATAATCTCAACAACTGCAGAGTGAAGAGAGTCAGATTTGTAGATCGGCGCGGTACAGCCTTCTACATAATGGATATAGGAATCCTCATCAGCAATAATGAGTGTGCGTTCAAACTGACCCATGTTCTCGGTATTGATTCGGAAGTATGCCTGCAATGGGATATCTACATGCACGCCCTTTGGAACGTAGATGAATGAGCCACCCGACCATACCGATGTATTGAGCGCTGCAAACTTATTGTCTCCGACTGGAATAACTGAGCCGAAGTACTCTTTAAAGAGCTCTGGGTGCTGCTTTAATCCGCTATCGGTGTCGAGGAAGATAACTCCTTGCTTCTCAAGATCCTCGCGGATTGAGTGATAAACAACCTCTGACTCGTATTGAGCGGCTACTCCCGATACCAGGCGCTGCTTTTCAGCCTCAGGGATTCCTAAGCGATCGTATGTATTTTTGATCTCCTCAGGAAGGTCATCCCACGTTGCAGCCTGCTTCTCTGTTGAACGTACGAAGTACTTAATTGTGTCAAAGAAGATCCCAGAAAGATCTGATCCCCAAGATGGCATCGGCTTCTTTTCAAAGAGTGACAAACCCTTGAGGCGAAGATCTAACATCCATTGCGGCTCGCTCTTTTTGGATGAGATATCGCGAACGACATCCTCATTCAAACCTCGCTTGGCGTTGGTGCCGATATCACTCTTGTCGGACCAGCCGTACTCATAGTTGCCGAGTCCATCGAGTTCAGGGTGTGCAGTTGTCATTACTTTGCCTTTCCGGCGTTAGAGGTCTTCTTGCTACTTTGTTTCTCGTTCTTTGTTGCTAGAGCTGGAATGTATGTAGTGCAGACGCCGTCGCCATGTGCGATCGTTGCCAATCTCTGAACATGCGTACCTAGAAGTTCGGAGAAAGCCTGAGTCTCGGCTTCGCAGAGCTCGGGGTACTGAGCTGCAACATGAGCGATAGGACAGTGGTGCTGACAAATCTCTTCACCCTTTGCGCGTGGCGCAACACTTGCAGCAAAGCCCTGCTCAGTTAAGAAGCCAGCCAACGCGTTTACCTTATTGCTTCGCTTGGAAAGGGTCGGAGTAGCTTTTCTAACAATCTCATCTGCCCGCGACTTCGCAAAGGATTTAACGAGGTGCTCCCCTGATTGGGAAGCCATAAACTTCAACGCAGAAACAGCTAGATCGTCGTATGAGTGTTCAAACTTTTCGCGACCGGTATCGGTCATAACAAAAACTTTTGAGGGCCGACCGCGACCGCGAACCAAAGTGGCGTGAGGCTCTCTGGCTTCTAACACCCCATCTGCGACGAGAAGGTCGAGATGGCGACGAATACCAGCCGGTGTTAATCCAAGACGTTCGCCCAGAACCGCCGCACTTGATGGGCCGTTCTCTAGAATTGAACGTGCTACAGCGTCCCGGGTCCGAAGATCCTCACCAACTGGGGCTTGGGATGATGTAGCTATTTTCACAACAGTATTGTGTCGTAATTCCAGACTCATTTCCAGTTGAGAAACGCGTAGGCTGACGGGGTGAAAGCGCGAACCGCCTCCTTCGGGGCTCTCCTCTTCCTGCAAGCCGCACTTGTGTTAACAGGTGGAGCGGTGCGCCTAACCGGCTCAGGGCTTGGGTGTCCAACCTGGCCTGAGTGCACCCCCGGTTCATACACACCGGTTCCTCACCAGGCGGAGGGGCAGTTGCACGCATGGATCGAGTTTGGAAATCGACTTCTAACCTTCGCTCTTCTCTTTGCCGCACTTATCGCGCTCTTTATTGCCCTGCGCAGTAAGCGTCGAGACTTAAAAGTTCTTGCTGCACTTCAACTCCTTGGAATATTAGGACAAGGTGTATTGGGTGGAATCACAGTTCTTACCGATTTACATCCGATACCGGTTGCAGGTCACTTAATTCTCTCAATCCTTCTTATCTCCGGTGCTACCTCACTCTTTGCAAGAAGGAAGGCTCTACATAGAAAGGTAAGGAACCTTTCCCAAGACATCAGCACACTTTCACGGCTACATATTTTCACTACCTTCGTTGTGATTGTCCTCGGGACATTGGTCACCGGCAGCGGACCACATGCTGGCGATGAGAAAGCTCAGAGGTTTTCCTTTGATATACAGACGATTTCATGGCTCCACGCAGACTTTGTGATTGCTCTATTTGGATTGACCTTGGCTTTGTTCCTAGTAACACGTGGTTTAGATCAAACAAAGAGGCTTGTTATCAAATTTAGCGTGGTGGCTCTTCTTCAAGGCGCCATTGGCTACATACAATACTTCACGGGAATACCTGAGATTCTCGTAGCAGCTCATCTATTGGGAGCGACACTAGTTTGGATCGCAGCGTGGCGAGTCCGCATATCCATTAAGGAAGAGGAAGTTAGATGACCAACCTACCGGGCTGGACCGAGATAGATGACCGCGCCGTTGCATACGCAAGGGCGTTAGCCGCAGATGCGGTACAAAACGCTGGCCATGGTCACCCGGGAACGGCGATGGCTCTTGCGCCAGTTGCTTACAACCTTTTTCAACGCCACTTAATTCATGATCCATCTGATCCAAAGTGGATAGGTCGAGATAGATTCATTCTTTCCTGTGGCCACTCATCCCTAACCCTCTACACACAGCTCTTTTACAGTGGGTACGGATTAGAGCTCGACGATCTTAAAGCTTTTAGACAGGCTAACTCACTAACACCAGCACACCCTGAGTTCGGACACACGCTTGGTGTTGAAATGACGACCGGGCCACTTGGAGCAGGGCTCGCAACCGCTGTTGGCTTTGCTATGGCCGCACGGTATGAACGCGGACTCTTTGATCCAGATGCGGCACCTGGAAGCTCAATCTTTGATCACGCCATTTGGGTTATCTGTTCAGATGGAGATTTACAAGAGGGAGTGACATCGGAGGCCTCCTCGCTAGCAGGTACACAAGCACTAGGTAATCTCAATGTTATTTATGATGATAATCGCATATCTATCGAGGGCGATACGCACTTAGCTTTTACAGAGGATGTTTCTGCTCGTTACCGTGCATACGGCTGGCATGTTGTTGAGGTTCAAACAAAGGCCGATGGTGATGTAGATCTAGAGGCGCTAGATGCAGCGATGCTCGCAGCAAAGGCCGAGAGTACAAAACCATCTCTCATCCGCTTGCACACCGTTATTGCATGGCCTGCACCAACGCTTCGCAACTCCCCTAAATCTCATGGTGCAGCCCTTGGCGAGGAAGAGGTTGCTCAAACCAAGAAGGCTTTGGGGCTAAATCCCGAGGAGAAGTTTGCGATTTCGCAGGATGTTCTCTCTCACGCCCGTAAGGTTAAAGAGCGTGGCGGTGAGCTACACAAAGTTTGGAATAGCAAGTTTGAGATTTGGAAGGGCGCTAATCCGGATAAGGCCGCTCTTCTTGATCGATTAATCAAGGGCGATCTTCCTTCGCAAATATCTTCGGCTCTTCCTGTTTACGCTGCCGGTAAGGATGTTCCAACTCGTAAAGCCTCAGGTGAGGTAATTCAGGCGATCGCCAATGTAATGCCAGAGCTATGGGGTGGTTCTGCAGACTTAGCGGACAGTAACAACACAGTGATTGAAGGAAGCGGTTCATTCCTTCCAGTGGGTAGCGCAATGAAAGGTGCCAACCCTTACGGGCGAATGGTGCACTTTGGTATTCGCGAACACGCAATGGGCATGATCGTTAATGGGGTTGCGCTACACGGACTCACACGATCATTTGGTGGCACCTTTGCAGTCTTTAGCGACTTCATGAGACCTGCTGCACGTCTTGCGGCGCTTATGAATATTCCTTCTACATTCGTGTGGACACATGACTCCATAGGCCTTGGTGAGGATGGTCCAACACACCAACCTGTAGAGCACCTTGCGGCGCTTCGAACTATTCCAAACTTCGCTGTTGTGCGACCAGCTGATGCGAATGAGGTTGCACATGCATGGCTACAGATTCTTCGGCGCGCAAAACCAGCTGGTCTCATGCTCTCTAGGCAGAACCTTCCTGTCATTGATCGCACAACTCACGCATCAGCAGAGAACGTCTCCAAAGGTGCATACGTGCTTAAAGAGGCTTCCCAGGGAGTCGATGTAGTTCTCATCGCTACCGGATCAGAGGTATCGATTGCACTTGAGGCGCAAGTGACACTGGAATCTAAGGGCATTTCTACACGGGTTGTCAGCGCGCCATGTCTTGAGTGGTTTAACGAAGAGCCAAGCTCTTACCGTGATCAAGTTCTTCCCAAATCGGCTAAGTTGCGTGTAAGTATTGAGGCAGGAGTTGCTTCGGGTTGGCGTGAATACATTGGGGACACCGGCGTTGTGATCTCTCTAGAGCACTTCGGAGAGTCGGCATCGGCAGCGCATCTCTTTAAAAAGTATGGCTTTAGCGCTGAAAATATTGTTGCGCAGGTGGAGAAGGCGCTGGCTTAATGATTTCGATTAGCGGTCCATCTCTCCAAGAGGTTGATCGAAGTTCTAGTCTCTACAGAAAGCTTGCCGACCTCCATCTTCGACTTGCCGAGAAGGACTCGACAATCTGGGGTGCACACGCCCAAAAAGAGGCTTCTATACGTCTGAACTGGATTGATGCTCCAACCTCTTCGATGCAACTCATACCTGATCTGCAAAGATTGAAGGAGAGGTTCTCCGGCCTAAACAATCTGATTTTGTGCGGTATGGGTGGTTCTTCACTAGCGCCGGAGGTTTTTGCAAAGAGTTTTGCCAAGCAGCTCTTCATTGTTGATTCAACCGATCCGAATTACATTGCACATACAGATGGCTTCGACCTAGCAAAGACGCTGGTAATTATCAGCTCCAAATCCGGCACTACTATCGAACTCATCGCACTTCGAAACTACTTTATAGATCGATTTTTGAAGGCTGGTTTGAACCCCAAGGATCATATGCTTGTTGTAACCGATCCCCAATCTGTACTAGATATCGATGCCCGCCAGAATGGCTTTACGGTAATCGCCGCAGATCCCCATATTGGTGGTCGATTTAGCGCACTTAGCGCCTTTGGTTTGGTGCCCGCATTCCTTATGGGGGTCGATGTTGCAGAGGTATTAGACACTGCACAATCGGCTAAGAAATCATTTATTGAAAACCCGAGCATGGTCTTAGATACCGCTTACATCATCTCCGAGGTAGCGGGTCAGTACCTCTCCTTCTCAGATGGTAAATCCAATCTGCCTGGGCTTTCCGATTGGATAGAACAGCTCATCGCAGAGTCAACGGGTAAAGAGCAAAAGGGTCGCCTGCCAATTTCAACTCCACTAGGTGCTAACTCCCCCGGCGCCTTAAAAGTGTCTTTCGGAGAGGATGCGGATTTAATCGTTCAAGGCCACATTGGGGAGCAGTTCATCTTCTGGGAATGGGTGACAGCACTTGTTGCCGCGGTACTTGAAGTGGATGCTTTCAACCAACCAAACGTTACGGAGGCCAAAGAGCAGACCAATGATCTGCTTCGTCAATGGGGTGGGAAAGCTCCGACCTTGACGCCCGATGCCGACGAAGAGGAGATAGAGATTTATGGGCACGGAGTTACGGTCACCTCGGCTCTTAAAAACTTGATCATGAACACGGATATCGAGGGATATATAGCGATCATGGCCTACCTCGACCGTCAGGATGATTCAAAGATCATGGAGTTACAAGAGATCCTGGCAGATAAGTCTGGGCGACCAGTAAGTTTTGGATGGGGCCCTAGATTTCTTCACTCTACCGGTCAGTTCCATAAAGGTGGACAACAAAACGGATCATTTCTTCAAATTACTGGTAACTCAAACGCCATCATCGCTATTCCTGAAATGGAGTTTGATTTCAAAACCCTCATCACTGCGCAAGCGGTAGGCGATGGTATTGCGCTATCTGAGAGAAGGTTCCCGATTCTTCGTCTGAATCTGATAAACCGAGCCGTGGGTATTGAGCAACTTCTTTCGGCGGCTCGAGCTATTTAACAGGTAAAGCTTTTTTACTCGTCATCTCCACGTAGTTTGCGAAGGGCATCTTCCAGAATCTTTGCACCCTCAGTGTCGGAGCGGCGCTCCTTTACATATGCAAGGTGGGTCTTGTACGGGATATTTACAACGGCGCGAGGTGGATTGTTGCGATCGCGACCGGCAGGTAATCCGCACTTTGGACAGTCCCACTCAGCTGGGATAACAACAGTCTCTTCAACTGCAAAGGATGGACGGACTTCGTGGCCATTTCCACACCAGTAAGAAACCGTTGCACGTTCAATCTGATCTCCGCGCTCAGCCTCGCCCATTGGGCCAGCGCCAACACGACTTCCACGAATTGCACTTGCCATCTAATTAACCCTTCAAAACAAGGCTCAGGGCGATAACGCCGGCAAACCATAAACCGCCGACCACAATTGTGATGCGATCTAAGTTTCTTTCAACGACCGATGAACCACCGTAGTTTGATGAGACTCCGCCACCAAAGAGGTCGGAAAGACCGGAGCCTTTTCCTTTGTGAAGAAGAACAAGAAGAATCATCAAAACACTTGTAATGACAAGGAAGATAGAAAGTGCCAAAGCCACTGTATTACTCCTTCATGGTTAGAGCGTAAGGATACTAGATACGGCCGGTGATTATTCGCTGGCTACGGCGTGGAACTTCGTGATTTTAGCTAGCTCCTCAGGATCTAGGCTCGCTCCCCCGATAAGTGCTCCATCAACATCGCCCTGCTTCATGATTTCGACGATATTTGATGACTTCACTGAACCGCCATAAAGGATGCGCATGTTGTTTGCGATTTCGGCAGAACCTATCGAAATAACCTCTTCGCGGATAGCGGCACAGACCTCTTGAGCATCCTCAGGAGTAGCTGTCTTTCCGGTACCAATCGCCCAGACCGGTTCGTAAGCAATCACGATCTTTTTGAGCTCTGGCTTAGTAAAACCATCAAGGCCTGCACGCACCTGACGAATCACATGTGAAACATGTGTCCCGGCCTCACGTATAGCGAGTTCTTCACCAACACAGAAGATCGGAGTGAGCTCATTTGCAAGAGCTGCTTTAATCTTTCGATTAATAAGCGCGTCATCCTCTTTGTGAATCGCACGTCGTTCAGAGTGACCAATGACTACAAATGTACAGCCTAACTTTGCGAGCATGTGTCCTGAGATGTCTCCAGTAAAAGCTCCGCTTGCTTCAGGAGATAGATCCTGCGCGCCATAAAGGAGCCGAAGTCGATCGCCATCGACAAGGGTTTGAATCGAACGGATATCTGTAAAGGGAGGAATAACCGCAACATCAACAGCGTCATAATCCTTATCATCTAATGAGTAAACGAGCTTTTGTGCAACCGCTATCGCCTCAAGGTGATTGAGGTTCATCTTCCAGTTGCCTGCCATAAGTGGCTTACGCATTGTTACTCCTTCGGTAGTTGTGGTGAAAATTAAAGATCTAGTGCGCTCAGACCAGGAAGCTCTTTACCTTCAAGGTACTCCAAGGATGCGCCTCCGCCAGTTGAGATGTAGCCAAACTCTGAGTCCGCAAAGCCAAGTGCGCGAACAGCCGCTGCAGAGTCGCCTCCACCTACGACAGAGATACCGGAAACCTGAGTAAGGGCTTTTGCAACAACCTTTGTACCGTTTGCGAAGGATGGAAACTCAAATACCCCCATCGGTCCATTCCAGAATACTGTTTTACAGGCAACGATCGCATCCGCAAAAGCCTCTGCAGACTCTGGGCCAATATCCAACCCCATTTGATCGGCCGGTATTGCATCAGCGCTAACTAAGGTCGCGCTAGCATCGATTGAAAAAGTAGGTGCAACGAGGATATCTGTTGGCAGAACCAACTTCACACCTGAGTCGGCTGCTTGCTTGATAAGAGCCTTGACTGTATCGATCAGATCGGTTTCAACGAGTGAAGATCCAATCTCTTTGCCTTGTGCAGCCAGAAAGGTGAAAACCATTCCACCGCCGATTGCCATGACATCAACCTTGCCAAGTAAGTTTGAGATAACCCCGATCTTGTCTGAGACCTTTGCGCCACCTAGCACCACGCCGTAAGGGCGCTCGGGGTTGATCGTTAACCTCTTTAATACCTCAACCTCAGCTGCAACAAGGGTTCCTGCTGTATGCGGAAGAAGTTTTGGTAGGTCAAAAACAGATGCATGCTTGCGGTGAACTGCACCAAAGCCATCTCCTACATAAGCATCGGCCAACTTAGCTAGCTCTTGGGCAAGCTCGGCACGTTCTGATTCATCCTTGGAAGTCTCTGCAGCTAAGTAACGAATATTCTCAAGTAAAAGCACTTCACCAGCTTTTAGAGCTCTAGCTTTTTCTTCGACATCGCTACCGATTACTGCTCCTGCGAAAGTAACAGGCTTTCCAAGCAGCTCGGAAAGTCGCACCGCAATTGGTGCAAGGGAAAGCTCTGGTTTGGCTTCACCCTTGGGACGTCCAAGGTGTGCTGCGATAACCAAGCTTGCACCCTTATCTAGCAGGAGTTTAATAGTTGGAAGCGAGGCTTTAATTCTTCCGTCATCTGTGATCTTTCCATCCTTTAACGGAACGTTGAGATCGCAGCGAAGAAAAACTCGCTTTCCAACTACATCAAAATCCTTCAAAGACATATGAGTTAGAGAGACTTTCCGACGTGACCGATGAGGTCAACGAGGCGGTTTGAGTAACCCCATTCATTGTCATACCAACCAACAACCTTTACCTGATTGCCGATTACCTTTGTAAGTCCTGAATCGAAGATACATGAAGATGGATCTGTGACGATATCTGAAGAAACGATTGGATCTTCTGTGTAGCTCAGGTATCCCTTGAGCTCTCCTTGTGCAGCAG
>CAIMCU010000062.1 GCA_903839585.1 uncultured Actinomycetes bacterium
ACCGCTCTTGCCAAACTTGGCGCCGAAGTTGCTCGAACCGCAAGTGAGGCAATATCTGGTGGAACTGGTGTAACTAAATCTGGACGGTATGAAAACAGGGCGATAAGCGCAGCATCATCTAAGCCACGTAGGTAATCTGCAAAGGAGCGCGTTTCCATAACTTGCCTACATTACCGGCAAGTGAACCTCTAGCGCGAACGGCCTCTTGGAGACAGCAGTGTTCCGAGTGCAGCTATTCGGCTGACAATCGGCCCTAAAGCTCGATTTACCTTTCGCATTCTTCTGAAATCGTGGATTGGCCAACTTTCTCGAAGTGCACGAATTCGAAGCAACGCATCAGGGTTGATAGCTGATGGCTTACCAACTGCCAGGAGAAGCGGTAGATCGTTTGAGCTATCGGAGTATGCGTAGCACTCATCGAGTTTAAATCCACGCTCTTGTGCTAGCTCCTTTACCGCCACCGCTTTCTCTTTTCCGTGCAGAAGCGGGCCTAGCATTTCACCTGTATAGGTTCCATCCTTTACTCCAGCTTTACTACCAAGTGCACCAGTAAATCCAAGTCTCATAGCGATGAGCTTTGCCATATCTTCGGGGGCTGCGGTAACTAACCAGACCTCTTCTCCGGCAGCTAAGTGAGACTTTGCAATCTCAATGGTTCCCTGCCAAAGTTTTGGAGAGACAAACTCATCATAAATAGCTAAGCCAATCTCTTTAATCTCTTCTACGTTATGCCCACCGATAAAGTCGGTCGCAGCGTTTTGAAAACGAGCAATCTCTTCCTTTTTTTCTGTACCCGTTAATCGAAAACGAAGATTTGCCAGGACGTACCGTGAGATATCGGCTTTGCTAAAAAACCCGCGTTGGTACATGCCACGGCCTAAGAAGTAGATCGTCGAACCTCGCACCAAGGTGTTATCGACATCAAAAAATGCTGCGCGCGTCACACCCTGGGCCATGGGCGCAACCCTAGCGATACCTAGCTCTCTTTGACGCTTTATGCTTAGCGGCATGAGCCAAAGCGTCCACGTAATCCGACATGGTGAAGTAGAAAATCCTCAGAAGATTCTCTATGGGCGTCAAGAGGGTTGGCGTCTTTCAAGCCGTGGTCAGGAGATGGCAAAGGTAATTGGCGAATGGTCTAAAGGTTTAGATCTTGGCGCACTCCATGTTTCTCCTTTGCAACGCGCACAGGAGACAGCTGCGCCAATCGCTGCAGCACACGGAATCGCAGTAACAACCGATGAAAGATTAATTGAAGCTGCAAATATTTTTGAAGGTAAATCATTTGAGTTTGGAAGTGGCGTTCTTAAACACCCCGCTTCTTGGCGACATCTTTATAACCCATGGAAACCATCCTGGGGCGAGCCTTATGAAGAGCAGATAAACCGCATGCTCGCCGCAGTTTTTGCAGCAAGAGATGCTGCAAAGGGAAAAGATGCCATAACCGTTTCCCATCAACTTCCAATTTGGAGTCTTCGTAGCGCTATTGAGGGACGTTCACTCTTACATGATCCCCGAAAAAGAATCTGCACACTTGCATCTGTCACAAGCGTTCATTTCGATGATGATGGAATGATTTCAGGACTGTCTTACTCAGAGCCGGCCAGACATCTTCTGCCGGAAAAGAATAAGAAGTAGTAATGCGAAGAGCTCTCCTGATTGCTTTGGTAACTCTTTCTCTAGCCGCATGCGGTGGAGGCTCATCAACGAATCAAGAGAGTTTTGTCTCAGGAAACGGCGCAGTCACCTTTATCAATGCCTCAGATCGCAAGCCGGCACCAGAGTTAACTGGCTTAACTCTTACGGGTAAGAACTTCACATACGAAGTTGGAAAAGTTGGCGTCTTAAACGTTTGGGCATCTTGGTGCTCGCCATGCCGTGCAGAGATTCCAACGTTGATTGAACTCTCTAAGAACTACGCAGATGTTCAGTTCATGGGCTTGCTCACCAGAGACAACCCCGTCAACGCGGAGGCTTTTGCTCGCCGATTTGCGATTCCATACCCGACGATGATTGATGACTCTTTGCTTATAGGATTTAAGGGAAGTCTGCCTGCTAATGCGATTCCATCAACTGTTGTCATTGATAAACAGGGACGCGTCGCCGCAAGAATTTCAGGTGCAGTAACTGTGCGATCACTGAGTAATGTTATAGACAAGGTAATCGCGCAATGAGTGACTGGGTAGTTAATCAGTTAATGGATG
>CAIMCU010000063.1 GCA_903839585.1 uncultured Actinomycetes bacterium
ACTGGTTCTGTTATTACTTCAGCCGGAATTGTTCTTGCAGCCACCTTCGCTGTTCTCGGAATTCTTCCTCTCGTATTCTTGGCCGAGCTCGGCTTTGCCGTAGCGTTCGGTGTCTTGCTGGATACGATTTTGGTGAGATCAATTCTCGTTCCTGCCCTTGTCTACGACATCGGACCAAAGATTTGGTGGCCTTCAAAACTCCAAAATAAGTAAGGGTTTTGACATGGTTGTAGTAATCGGTGCAGGCCTAGCGGGTTTAAGTGCTGCGCTGACATTGCAAAAGGCAGGTCGTGAGGTTCGCGTAGTTGAAGCAAGTGATCGTCCTGGTGGTCGCTTAACATCAGATTATGTGGATGGCTATCGTCTGGATCGGGGTTTTCAGCTCATCAACTCCGGCTACCCTGAACTAAAGCGCTTAAAGATCATTGAAGAGCTGGATTTTCAATACGCACCACGCGCCGTAAAGGTTGTAATGGGTAAGAGTTCAGTAGAGCTTGGCGATCCAAGGCGGTACGTGGTGTCAGCTTTTAACTCACAGACTGGCTCCATCACTGAGAAGTTAGCCTTCATTAGATACCTTGCCTCTAAGCCGAGAGTAGGGGAGTCGGTTGAATCGCATCTCATTCGAGTGGGTACCGGGGCCCTCTACAAACGAGTTTTGCGAAAGTTCTTGCAAGGTGTGTTCTTATCTGATCCCTCCCAGGTCTCTGCAACCGTAGGTAAAGAGATTGTTCGCTCATTTATCTCCGGTAAGCCTGGACTTCCAGCAGCTGGGGTCGCGAAATTTTCGGAGGTGCTTTCACATCGCATACACCAGATTGAATTCAACCATCGAGTCGACTCCCTAGAAGAGTTCGCAAAGGAAGATGTCATCGTTGCTACCGATGCAACGAACGCCGCGCACCTACTCGGTCTATCAAGTATTCCAACACAGTTGGGCAGCACGACTTGGTATCACTCAACCTCTGAACCGGTTTCCGACTCATCCATGCTGCATATAGATGGAGAGGACAGGGGAGCACTAGTTAACTCGATTGTGATCTCCAATCTTTCAAGCGCTTACTCGCCTCAGGGAAAGAGTTTGATTTCTACAACTACTTTGATACCAACCTCCGAATCTGAAGTTCGCAGACACCTTTCAATAATTTGGGGTGTTCCAACGGGGGATTGGGAGCTGGTCGCAAAGTACGACATTCCAGCCTCCTTACCTCTCTTTGGAACAGATTCTCAAAGAGTTACATCAGCAAGGGTTACAAAAGGTGTTTACGTTGCTGGAGATTACAGGTGCGCGCCTTCACAAAACGGTGCCTTGCTATCTGGAAGGTTGACTGCACAGGAGCTTTTGTAGATTACTTTTCAGCGAGTGCATCAAGGGCTTGCGATATGTGCGGGTAATCCCAGGTAAATCCAGCGTCGATAAGCTTTTGTGGAATTACCTTCTTGGAGCCAAGGATCTCAGATGAGAATCCACCAAGAGCGATTTTCAATGCGATAGCCGGTGCTGGAAAAAGTGCTGGCTTTGATAGCGCTCTTGCTAGAGCCGATGTGAACTCCTGATTTGTAACAGGGTTTGGTCCCGTTAAGTTAACTGGACCGGAAATCTCCTTATTCACTAAGGCGAAATCGAGAGCCCGAATTAAGTCATGCAAAGTTATCCATGACCACCACTGCTTGCCCGAACCTAACTTTCCACCAAGACCTAGCTTGAAAAGTGGAAGCATTCGTCCCAATGCGCCGCCGGTGGCATCAAGTACTAATCCAGTTCTAATTTTCACAGTGCGAACATCTCCAGCAAGATCGGCCGCCGCCTCCCATTCGCGACATACGGCAGCCAAGAAGTCATCGCCAGCAAGGTCGGTTTCAACGACAGAGCGATTTCCGGATTCGCCGTACCAGCCGATAGCACTGGCCGAGATAAATACATCAGGCTTAACTTGAGCGACCGCACCAGCTATAGCTGTAGTACCTAGCAGCCGAGAGTTCAAGATCTCAGCTTTGTACTTCTTAGTCCAACGTTTATCTCCAACACCGACCCCAGCTAAGTGAATGACAGCGTCCACTCCCTGCAGCGCCTCTACGTCTACGTAACCCGTTTTTGGATCCCATTTGATTTCATCGGCAGATACGACATCACGACGAACTAAACGTTGGACGGTGTGTCCTTCAGACTTTAAATGCCCGACGAGAGCTGAACCGATTAAGCCCGATGCGCCGGTTATGGCGATGCGCTGTGGCACGCTCATCGAGTTAAAGTCCCAAATCTGATTCGAATGCGCCGCCTTCGAGACGTTCCTTGAGAGTAACTAAGAAACGCGCAGCATCGGCGCCGTCAACGACTCTATGATCGTAAGAGAGACCGAGGTAAACCATCGAACGGATTGCGATTGTCTCACCACCATCCTCACCCTTTACAACCATTGGACGTTTAACAACCGCACCAAGACCAAGGATTGCAACCTGTGGCTGGTTGATGATTGGAGTATCGAAGAGCGCTCCGCGACTTCCTGTGTTGGTCAATGTAAATGTTCCGCCACCCAACTCATCAGGTGAGACCTTGTTATCACGTGTGCGAGCGGCTAGATCTGCAATCTTGCGTGCAACGCCGCCCATATTTAGATCTCCTGCGTTGTGAATAACTGGTACCAAGAGTCCTCGATCGGTATCGACAGCGACTCCTAGGTGCTCAGCACCGTGATAAATAATCTGATCGCCTTCCACCGATGAGTTCAGAACTGGGTGTTGCTTTAGCGCTTCGCACACAGCTACTGCAAAGAAAGGCAAGAATGAGAGCTTCACACCTTCGCGGGCTTCAAATGTGGCCTTAGAACGATCGCGCAGTCTTGCGATTTTTGTAACATCAACCTCGATGACAGTTGTTAACTGCGCACTCACTTGAAGTGATTCAACCATTCTTGCGGCGATAACTTTACGAAGACGAGACATTGTCACGGTAGTACCACGAAGAGGAGAGGTTGCGACTACCGAACTAGCAACTGGTGCTTTAACAGCAGCAGGGGCTGAAGAGGTGGGCGCGCTACTTCTCGGAGCTGCAGCTTCAACATCCTCTTTTCGAATGCGACCACCAATTCCAGTTCCCTTAACCGATGCAAGGTTTACACCCAACTCGGAGGCAAGTTTGCGAACAATCGGGGTTACGTAAGAGTCTGTTGGCTGCGCTACGGGAGCTGCAACAACGGGAGCTGCAACAACGGGAGCTGCAACAACGGGAGCTGCTACAACGGCAGCCGCAACAACGGCAGCTGCAACAACGGGAGCTGCAACAGATCCTTGTCCGCCGATAAGGGCGAGTCTTGCGCCGACAGGAACGGTTGTGTCTACTGCGACATCGATCGCTAGGAGGGTTCCTGCTACAGGGGATGGAATCTCTGTATCAACCTTGTCAGTTGAAACCTCCAGCAGCGCTTCATCAACCGCTACAGAGTCACCAACACTCTTAAGCCAACGGGTAACGGTTCCTTCACTTACGCTCTCACCAAGAGCTGGCATTGTAATAACGGTACCTGCACCGTTGTTTGTTTCTGATGCTGGAGCAACTGGAGCAACTGGTGCAACAGGTGCAGGTGTTTCAACAACAGGTGCTGGAGCTGCGGCCGCGACTGGGGCAGGGGAGGATGCACCATCTGCGATTATTGCAAGCTCGGCGCCAACAGGAACAGTTTGATCAACTGCTACAACTATCTTCTGCAAAGTTCCGGCAACCGGCGAGGGAATCTCTGTATCAACTTTGTCGGTAGATACTTCAAGGAGTGGCTCATCAACGTTGACATGATCACCTTCTGCTTTAAGCCAACGGGTAACGGTTCCTTCACTTACGCTCTCGCCTAGAGCAGGCATAGTTACTGAGAATGTCATATCTATTTCCTCTTATCCGTGAGCGTGAAGTGGTTTACCTGCAAGAGCCATATGAGCTTCGCCCATAGCCTCTGAAAGTGTTGGGTGGGCGTGGATTAGTGGAGCAACATCATCGGCACTTGCTTCCCAGTTAAAGATCAACTGAGCTTCAGCAAGAAGTTCACCAACGCGAGCACCAACCATGTGTATTCCTAAAACAGGTCCATTCTTTTGTGAGACAAGCTTTACCGAACCAGCTGTACGAAGAATTTGAGCCTTTCCATTTCCGGCTAAATCGTAGTTGAGTTCAACAACATCGTAACCGCGCTCTTTAGCTATCGCCGTGGTGAGCCCGACGGATGCAACCTCAGGCTCTGAGTAAGTAACACGAGGAACACCATCGTAGTTAATTGGTCGTGGATTCAATCCGGCAATCTCTTCTGCAACGAGAATTCCTTCGGCAAAGCCAACGTGTGCGAGTTGGAGAGTGGGAATGAGGTCACCAACTGCCCAAATCCCTGGAACGTTAGTACGACACTTATTGTCTACCAGTATGTATCCGCGATCCATTGTGATGCCCTGCTCTTCGTAACCTAAGTTCGCAGAGACCGGTCCGCGGCCAACTGCGACAAGGAGAACTTCAGCAGAGAACTCTTTTCCATCTTCAAGAGTCACAGTTACTTTATCGCCGCTTACTTTATGCGACTTGAATCGAACACCTAGTTCAAAGTTGATTCCACGTTTGCGGTAAGCGCGCTCGAGCTGCTTGCTTGATGACTCATCCTCAAGAGCGACGAGGTGAGGCAAGCCCTCAATAATTGTTACCTCGGAACCAAATGACTTCCAGACTGAGGCGAACTCACAGCCAATAACTCCACCACCTAGGACGATGGCGCTCTTTGGAACGTAATCCAACTTCATCGCATGATCAGATGTCATAACTTTTTTGCCATCGACATCGAGACCTGGAAGGGTTTTCGCATAGGAACCAGTTGCAAGCAGAATGTTCTTGCCCGTGTACTTAGCTCCATTAACCTCGATAGTGTCTTTGGAGATTAACTTTCCATGACCTTCGATGTAAGTGATACTTCTTGATTTCACTAAACCTTGTAGACCTTTGTGGAGTTTATTGATAACTCCATCCTTGTATGCGTTAACTCCATTCATATCTATCGAGTTAAAGGTTGCATTGACTCCGTAAGCGGCGGCTTCACGAGTGCCATCAGCGATCTCACCAGCATGCAGGAGCGCCTTTGTTGGGATACAGCCCCGGTGAAGACAGGTTCCACCGAGCTTGTCAGCTTCAATGAGTGCGACTGAGAGTCCTAGTTGAGCTCCGCGCAGAGCAGCGGCGTAACCACCACTTCCTCCACCGAGTACGACAAGATCAAAGTTCGACACTAGAGCTCCTCTTCCTTCACGGCCTGACGGCTTCTATAGCCCTATCTTGCCAGCCTCCGAGCGCTAAGACGAACCAGATTGAGATGATTTAGAGCGCAGCAGACTCGGCTAAGGCCACCAAACTCCGCAATGCGATACCGGTTCCTCCAACAGGGGTATAGCCGTGAGCCTTGCCTTCATTGTAGGAAGGTCCAGCAATATCTAAGTGAAGCCAAGGAAGATCCTCTTTAACGAACTCTTTGAGGAATATGCCAGCGACCAACATTCCGCCCATTCGTTCACCAATATTTGCCAAATCTGCAACAGGGGAGTCGAGGGAGGCGCGAAGTTCAACTGGAAGCGGCATTGGCCAGAAAGCTTCTCCAGCTATATCTGCGACCTTAAGAAATGTCTCTGATGCTACTTGATTATTAGTCATCACCGCACTTGTACGTGTCCCGAGTGCAACAACTTGGGCGCCCGTCAAGGTTGCAACATCGACGATTGCATCTAGCTCCTTAACTTCTTGTGCTTTAACTAGCGCATCGGCAAGAACAAGTCGACCCTCTGCATCTGGGTTTAGAACTTCGACTGTTTTTCCACCGTAGATTGTGATGATGTCACTTGGTCTAGTCGCTTTATCGCTGACCATGTTCTCTGCCAACGGTGCGTATCCATCGATTGCGATAGGAAGCTTCATGGATGCGATTGCTATGACGGCTGCGCAGACGGCTGCAGCACCGCTCATATCTGATTTCATCGCCTCCATGCCAAGTGCTGGCTTAAGAGCAAGTCCGCCTGTATCAAAGGTGATTCCCTTGCCTACGTAGGCGTATCTCTTCTTGGAAAGGTTCTTTGTGGGGGTATAGGAAATCTGCAATAAACGCGGTGGATTAATTGAGCCCTGACCAACCGCTGTTATTCCACCGAACCCCTTTGACTTCAACTGAGTTTCATTGAGCACTGAAATCTTTAAACCTGAAGCGGCGGATTTTTTCGCCGCTTCTGTGATCTTTTTGCAAAAAGAGTCTGGGGTAAGGTGGCTTGGAGGGGTATTAATCAGATCTCGCACAAGATATGTGTATTCGCAAATGATTGATGTACGTTCTGAAATAGAGGTAGCAATCGCCTTGTCCATCTTCTTAACATGCACGTTTATGTTGCGAAGCGGGGCCTTTCTCTCTTTTGCGCTACTTCCTCGAAACTCATCAAAGGCGTACGCCCCAAGGCCTGCGCCTTCAGCTACAGCTGCGACCTCTTCCTTGCTTCGCGTAGGAAGCGCAAAGGTTGCACCTGTGTTTCCAGCTAACGCCCTAGATGCTGCGCCCGCTGCTCGACGAAGTACTTCATGTCCATATGAGTCTTGCGCTAGTCCAAGACCGGTGAAAACTATTAAGCGGGTACTTGTCCCAGGGGCTTTAATGACTTCATCAACCTTGCCGGTAGCGCCTAGATCATCGAGCATCTCTAGTAGCGCCTTGATGTTGAGGGCGGTAGCTGATGTTTCAATTACAAGTGCGTTCTTACCAGGCTTTTGAGCTAGCCCAACAACTAGAACCTCATCCTTAACGACTCCATCGGAAATTCTGATTTTCGGCATTGCGCAAGTGTAGGTTGTCACTATGAAAAACTCACCATTGAGCCAGAAACATATAGATCTCTCGGCAAAGATGGCTGATTTTGGTGGTTGGCTCATGCCGATCGAGTACCAGGGTTCTGGGGTGCTCGCCGAACACAACGCTGTACGCAACAGTGTGGGGCTCTTTGATGTTTCGCACTTAGGTAAAGCAAGCGTTAGGGGCAAGCAGGCACTGAGTTTTCTCAATCAACAGTTTACAAATGACCTGACCCGAATCTCAGATGGCCAAGCTCAGTACACACTCCTATGCAATGAAAACGGAGGAGTAATTGATGATCTTATTGTTTATAGGAACTCGGAGGAAGATTTCTTCCTCGTGCCCAATGCGGCCAACACATCTGATGTAGTGGCTTCAATTAGCCAAAAGGCACCAGCGGGGGTTGAGATTAGAAATCTGCATCAAGAGTTTGCTGTTTTGGCGTTGCAAGGGCCGAAATCACTCCAACTACTTGAGTCAATCGGATTGACTGCGAAGATGGATTACATGTCATTTGCAAAAATGGATATCGCTGGATGTGAGGTCATTCTCTGCCGAACGGGATATACAGGCGAGTACGGCTTTGAGATTATTCCAAAATGGAGCGATGCTGAAAAAATTTGGGAGTTACTCGCTGCCAGCTTAGGGAGCTTCGATGGTTTGGTCTGTGGACTTGGTGCCCGAGACACACTTCGCACCGAGATGGGATACCCACTTCACGGACATGAGCTAAGCCTTGAAATTACCCCACTGCAGGCGAGTGCAACATGGGCGATTGGCTGGAGTAAGGAGAGCTTTACCGGCTCGCAGGTTTTACGCAAAGAAAAAGCCGATGGCGTGACTCGTTCGCTACGGGCGTTGCTCTCTACTGATCGTGGAATTCCTCGTGCTGGGATGCTTGTTAAGAACGACAGGGGCGATGTTGTTGGTGAGGTAACCAGCGGTACTTTCTCTCCAACGTTAAAAAAGGGGATTGCGTTAGCTTTGATTTCATCGGGTTACGCAGTTGGGGACAGAGTTGTCATTGATGTAAGAGGTCGGGAGAGCGTTTGCGAAGTAGTTAAAGCTCCCTTTGTGCCCTCACACGTTCGTTAGAGGATAAATCCCGAAACTCAATCGGTGCCAAGAAGGATGCTCTGACATAGCTGCGTCGAAGCGCGTTCAAAACAGAGGAACCGAATAGCAAAATTAGGGTTGCTGTAATTACCGCTCGTGGAATATCCCAGGCCATTGAAGTTGCAAAGTGAAAGATGAAGAACCTCTGGAGATTCTCAGCTACCGCATCCCCTGGCAGATAGGAGAGCTGTGTATTGGTGCCAAGCGCCCAGGGCCAGAACTGCAGATCCATCAATACCCCAAAGGCAGCACTCGCAACGACTCCATAGAGTGCCAGCGCAAGTAATTCTGGAGTACCGCGAAAACGTTTAGGGATGATGGCAACACCTAATGCAATCCAACCGGCGGCAAATACTTGATACACCAACCACGGTCCAAAACCTCCGGTTAGGGCGGCAGAGGCAATCATTCCGATAACCCCAAGTAGAAATCCAAAGGCAGCGCCAAAGACTCGCGTAGCAAGAATAAGAAGAAACCACATTGGCTCTATACCAACAGCGCCAGCGCCCAGTGGCCGCAGTGCGGTAAACAGTGCGGCCAGAACCCCAAGAAGTGCAATGGATTTTGCATCCAAACTCTTATTGCTAAGTGATGCTAGGAGGAGCAAGAGCGCAAAGGGCATAGCGAGCCAGAAGATCAATTGAATGCGCCCTTCATCGCTAGAAACCAAAAAGGGCCAGGTAAAGGCAAGAGCGGAAATCGCCGAAGTCATGATTAAGGCAAAGATTGATAACGGGGTGAAGCGATAAACGCCTAAAGTTCTCATTGTGACGCCACTGCTTTCATTACATCGCTAACGGTCAACCAGGGTTTGGGCGACATAACCTTCGCAATTTGAGGAGCAAAAGCTGGAGAGGAGAGAAGAACATCGAGAACGTGTCCATCGGCGACAACTTCTCCATCTGCCAAAAAGAGAACGCGATCAGCTACTTCAGCCACCAGCTCTACATCATGTGTTGCAAGGATAATTGGTTTTTCTAACTCTTGAGAGTAGCTCTTTAAGATATTTATCAGTACAGCTTTAGCCTGGTAATCCAAACCTCGAGTTGGCTCATCGAGAATTAACGCCTGCGGGTTGGAGGCTAAAACGATGCTTAGCGCAAGCGCTAAGCGCTGTCCTTCAGATAGATCACGAGGGTGAACATCAGGGGAGATCGATGAAAGTAACTTAGAGAGAAGAGAGTAAGTGGTTCCCTTCGCCAGTTTGTTATCACGGTCGGATTGGGCGCACTCCGCAGCTACGCTCTGGTGATAAAGCAAATCCCCTGGCTCTTGTGGGACGTATCCGCACTTAGCCTTTTCAAAAAGTGCTCGAAGTAGGGAGCTTTTTCCAGCACCGTTTCGACCCATAACGCACAGGACTTGGCCCGGATATACATTTACAGATACGCCCTTTAAGGCAGGAAAATCCCCGTAAGAGATGTGAAGATCGCTGACACCGAAAAGTGGTGTTGACGCTGCAATAACTCTCCTTTCAGGACGCCCAGTGCCTTCAGAGCTACGTAACTCTTCAGTCATCCGACGAACCTCGCGAACACTTAATCCAACCTCAGGTAAAGCCAAGCCTCTAGCGAGATGAACTATCGGCGGTGCAATTTTGGAGTCCTTCAAAATGATCTCTGGAACCTCAATGCGAGCAACGCCTTGCCCCGATATCTCCAGAATTCGATCCACAAAACCGATCACTCTCTCCAATCTGTGCTCGGCTATGACAACTGTAAGGCTTAAATCATGAACGAGTCGATGCAGTATGGATAGCACCTCTTCGGCTGCGATGGGATCGAGGGCGCTTGTTGGTTCATCGAGTACTAAGACTTTAGGATGCATAACAAGTGCGGTTCCGATAGCTAAGCGCTGTTGTTCACCTCCGCTAAGGGTTGATATCTGACGGTTGCGTAATGGGGTCAGCGAAAGTAAATCGAGAATCTCCTCGACCCGCTTGCGCATCACTTCGGGGGCAGTGTTGAGCGCCTCCATGCCAAAGACGAGCTCTTCTTCTACCGTATCTGCAACAAATCCATTTGCTGGATTCTGGCCAACGATCCCAATTAAATGTGCCAATCCACCAGGTTTGACTAACTGAGTAGACAGACCATTGACGTGAATATCTCCAGCCAAAATCCCGCCTGTATGGTGGGGAACTAATCCATTAATGAGTCTTAGTAAAGAAGATTTCCCGGATCCGGTAGAACCAATCACAAGAACAAACTCGCCTTCAACAATCTCAAAAGTTAAGTCTTCGAGAATTGTTTTAGTTGAGTTTGGATAAATGAGAGAGACATTTGAAAAGG
>CAIMCU010000064.1 GCA_903839585.1 uncultured Actinomycetes bacterium
GCGACTTGGCGAAGTACTTTGTCTCCGGCTAAGTGTCCGTATTGATCATTAATCGGTTTAAATCCATTGAGATCTAAGAGCAGTAACGCTCCTTCAGTCTCACCAAAGGTATTGAGCTCTGCGATCAATCTTCTGCGATTGGGAAGTCCAGTTAGCTCATCGGTTCTAGCAAGAACCCTCTCCTCTCCAAGATTTCTTGAGTGACGAAGAACTACCGCCATTCTAATAAAAGCTAAGAACAATGTCGCAATCGTTGGAAAGATAATGAAGCTCGGAAAGTATCCGGGGCGAAGAGCGATGACTGCAAGAAGGGTTGGACTCATAAAGACAGAGACAGCGATAAAAGCTGGATGAATCGCTATCTCCTTGGTGCTTATTCCAGGGCTACTCCAAAAGGAGAGTGACATCAGCGCTAGGCCCATGATCCAACCATCGTCGCTTAGTTGGCCAAACTCATACAGACCATTGAGATTCATCCACAGGAAGAGAAAGTCTGTTGCAGCAAAAAGCAGGACACCCGATGTTAAGAGAAGCAGCCGAAGATTTTTCTCCTGCGTGATAAGTGAAATAAGAATCGAAATAATCAAAATAACATCACAGACTGGATAGAGAAGCGAGAAGAATGCCTCAGCGCTACTTCCAGGGTATTTTGGAAGCACTTCTCCGAGGAGCAGCGCGGTAACTATCGCAGTTAATCCAAGTCCGAAGATCGCTGAGTCTAAAAACTCAAGCGCACTTAACTTCATCTTTCTTCCAGTGGCTCGTGGGATTGCAATCAGGGCAAAAGGGTAAAAAAGAGTGTAGAAAATATTGGCCAGGAGTGAAAGATTTGATGGCGCTCCAAAGAGTTGTGAGTAGCTAGAGATGAGAGAGCCAACACCCCAACACATGATTGCAAGAGCCATCGTCATAACCGCCAAACCATCATTGTGCAGCGGGGCTTGGAATAGGGAGAGCATCGCTATGAGCACAACGAGGTTGTAGAGAATGAGGTCGAGTCCAACTGAAACATCAGGGGTGGCGATACGGCCCACAAGGTGAACAAAGGCAAGAAGTAATGCGAACCAGCGGAAGATAATGTAAATTCGCACACACAAAGGTATGTCAGAGTATTTAAGGCGCTGAATAGGGGAATCCACAGATGGCACCAGATATGGATCGCAGAGGCTTTCTCTGTGGAGTAGCACTACTTTCCGTGGGTTCGCTGGTCTCGATGGAAGAGGCTGTTGCAGCTACTGGCTTCAAGGTTTTAAGTAATGGAAAGGTCGAGGTTGATCTTGCAAGCAACCCTGCCCTGTCCAAGGTGGGTGGAGTTGTACGCATTGATGGCGTTAATTCAGGAGCGATTGCTGTAATTAGAACAAGTAAGTCCGCTAAAGGATTCTCCGCCATTGATTTAGCCTGTACACATCAAGGTTTTACGGTTGAACGTATGGGAAGCGGTTGGACCTGCCCTGAACATGGTGCGCGATACTCCGTTACGGGTAAGAAGGTTTCAGGTCTAGCAAACGGTCCCCTAAAAAACTTACCGGTGAGTGTGAAAGGTAAGAAGTTAACCGTTGGTTAACGCTGCTTCTTTCGCAAACCCATTCCAACGTTACGAACAACTCTGCGGGGCAAGAGGTTAAGAACTCCAACTAATACTTTGTACTGCCAGCCAGGAATTGAGACAGCTTTACCTGCCAAAGCATCCTTCCAAGACTTTGCTACAAGTTCATCAGCGTTAAGCCACATAAACTGTGGCAGTTGACCCATCTTCATGCGACCACGTTGATGAAACTCAGTTCGGGTAAAGCCTGGGCAGAGAGCACTGACCATTACTCCGCTACCTGAAACCTCTGTATGGAGTGATTCACTTAAGACTGTGAGGTAAGACTTAGATGCGCTGTATGTACCTCCAGCGATAAAGCTTGCAACGGATGAGACGTTGATAATGACGCCACGTTTGGTAGCTACCATCTTTGGAATCGCAACGTGCATCAATCGCATAGGTACCCGTACTAGGACATCTAAAAGCGCCTCTTCATCTGCGAGCTTGCTTACAGAGAATGCTTTGTTGATTCCAAAACCTGCGTTATTGATAAGAACTTCAATCTCTTTTTCAGCTATGTAACTCTCGACCCGAGAGGTTCCAGAGTCGGTTGAAAGATCAGCGACAATAACCTCAGTCTCAACACCGTACTTTGTGCGAAGTGCAGCGGCTCTTTCATGGAGTCTGTTTTCATCACGCGCTAC
>CAIMCU010000065.1 GCA_903839585.1 uncultured Actinomycetes bacterium
CTTGCAGCGGTTGTAAACAGAGTTCGGGGTACACACGTTGCACCTCGAACTTCAGAGATTGAGCCTGGCGCGTCATCTCTGTATCAGTATGTGCCCTTCAGACAGGATCAGACCTATCTGGCGATCGGCGAACGTACAAATGCGAACGGCTCACGAGCTTTTCGTGACGCCTTAATCGCCCAAGATTGGGAAACTTGTGTCGAGATTGCACGAGATCAAATTCGTGACGGTGCACATATGTTAGATCTTTCTGTTGACTATGTAGGTCGTGATGGCGCAGCAGATATGTCAGAGCTCGCGTCAAGGTTTGCTACATCATCTACCTTGCCTATCGTCTTAGACTCAACAGAGCCCGCCGTGCTTAAAGCAGGGCTTGAACGCTTGGGTGGACGCTCGGTAATCAACTCTGTGAACTATGAAGATGGCGATGGACCCGGATCACGCTTTGCAAAGATTATGCCTTTAGTTAAAGAGCACGGAGCAAGCGTTGTCGCACTGACTATTGATGAGGAAGGACAGGCTCGCACCTGTGAGTGGAAGGTGCGAGTAGCCGATCGCCTCATTCATGATCTTTCGAAGAACTGGGGTATGAAGGTCGGAGACATACTTATTGATTGCCTTACCTTCCCAATAGCAACAGGACAAGAAGAGACTCGACGCGATGGTATTGAGACTATCGAAGCTATCCGCACCCTTAAAGCTAAGTACCCTGATGTACAAACAACACTTGGTGTCAGCAACGTATCTTTTGGCTTAAATCCTGCAGCACGTGTTGTGCTCAACTCGGTCTTTCTCCATGAGTGCGTAGCAGCGGGGTTGAACTCGGCGATTGTTCACCCATCAAAGATTTCCCCTCTTGCTCGAATTGATGCCCGAGCAAAAGAGGTTGCGCTAGATCTCATCTATGATAGAAGGGTTTTCGATGGTGAAATCTGTACCTACGATCCATTGAATGAGTTCCTCAATCTCTTTGACGGTGTCGAACTTGCCGCATCTAAGAACCTGCGCGCCGCCGAACTCGCTCAGTTGCCACTGAAAGAAAGACTTGAGCGTCGAATAATTGATGGCGAAAAGGTAGGGCTGACCGAGGATCTCGATAGCGCTATGTCAGAGGGTGTTAAGCCTTTGGAGATTATCAATGATCACCTTTTGGCCGGAATGAAGGTGGTCGGTGAGCTATTTGGTAAAGGAGAGATGCAGCTTCCATTTGTTTTGCAAAGCGCTGAAGTAATGAAAACTGCGGTTGCTTACCTAGAGCCGCATATGGAGAAGACTGACAGCGAAGGTAGGGGCTCAATGCTTCTAGCCACCGTTAAGGGAGATGTTCACGACATTGGAAAAAATCTCGTTGACATAATCCTTTCCAACAACGGATACAAGGTCGTCAATATCGGAATTAAGCAAACTGTAAATCAGATTATCGATGCAGCTCTTGAGGCAGATGTAGATGCCATCGGCATGAGTGGATTGCTAGTGAAGTCCACAGTCATCATGAAGGAGAATTTAGAGGAGCTGACTAGCCGTGGTTTAGATCAACGTTGGCCGATAGTTCTTGGTGGAGCAGCTCTTACGAGGGCGTATGTTGAAGAGGATTTGGCGGCGATATTTCCCGGTGAGGTTAGGTACGCACGGGATGCTTTTGAGGGTCTAAGGCTCATGGATGCAATCATGTCGGTTAAGCGAAACGAGCCAGGAGCAAAACTCCCAGAGCTTCGGGAACGAAAAGTTAAACGAGTTGTTCGAGATGTCTCGAGTGCTCCCGTAGATACGCAGCGAAGTGATGTAGTGCAAGACATCGATATTCCTGCACCACCATTCTTTGGATCAAGGGTTATCAAAGGTGTTCCGCTTGCAGATTACGTCGGAATGTTGGATGAGCGAGCACTCTTTGTCGGTCAATGGGGGTTAAAAGGTAACCGTACCGAGTATGAAAAGATGGTTGTCGAGGAAGGACGACCACAGCTAAGAGCACTTCTTAACCAGGTGCAGTCAAAGGGTTGGCTCAACGCCGCCGTTGTCTATGGTTACTTTCCATGTGTAAGTGAGGGCAACGATCTAATAATTCTGCACCATGATGGCGCCGATAAGGGCAAGGAGCGGCTTCGCCTCACATTTCCAAGGCAGAGCAGAGATAGAAGGTTATGCATTAGCGACTTCTTCGCCTCAAAAAAGTCTGGAAAGTTTGATGTTGTTGCCTTTCACGTTGTAACAATGGGCAGCGAGATTAGTAAGGCCGCTGCAGAGCTCTTTGCTGAAAATAAATACCGCGAGTATTTGGAGTTACACGGTCTGTCTGTACAACTTACCGAAGCCCTGGCTGAACACTGGCATGGTCGGGTACGTGAGGAGTTCGCAGTCTCATCCTTGGACGCGAAGGATCTTTCGGGGATATTGGATCAAGGTTATAGAGGTTCACGGTACTCATTTGGTTATCCAGCCTGTCCTGATTTAGAGCAACAGGTTCAACTTTGCCAACTTCTAGAGCCAGAACGCATCGGGGTTGAACTATCTGAAGAGTTTCAGCTTCATCCTGAGCAGTCAACCTCTGCAATTATTGTGCATCATCCTGAAGCTAAGTACTTCAACGCGAACTAGCCGACTTATAAAGGTATGTGATGATGAACTTTGATGCGGTCTTCTTTGATATGGATGGCCTCTTTTTAGATTCAGAGCCAGCATGGCATGAGGGTGAAACCCAGTTAATGAAGAGTTTGGGTTACGACTGGAGCGCGACCGATCAGCTTCACTGCTTAGGTGGCCCTCTCTCAAGGATCGCTACGTACATGTCTAACTGTGTCCAGGGTGTGCAAACGCCAGAGTGGTTTATCGAAACGATCGTTAATCAAATGGCTATTCGTCTAGAAAATGGGGCACCACTTATGCCAGGTGCCGTGGAGCTCTCAAATGCGTTGAAAGCTTCGGGGGTTCGTCAGGCTCTGGTATCAGCTAGTCCACGTGTGATTGTAGATAGCATTCTTAAAAGTCTTCCAGAACATAACTTTGAGTTCTCGGTTGCTGCGGGGGATATACCGCGCACAAAGCCTTTCCCAGATCCTTATCTGCACGCCGCAAAGCTCATGGGGGTCGATATCTCGCGTTGTGTAATTTTTGAAGACTCAGGAACAGGCATTACCGCGGCGGTTGCTAGTGGTGCATTTGTTATAGCTGTTCCACACTTTATTGAAGTTGAACCGGCCCCACGACTAAAGGTGATTGCCTCTCTTGAAGATATCTCTCTTTCAACCTTAGCTAACTATTGTGCGCAGGACAGATTGTCTTAAAGTAGC
>CAIMCU010000066.1 GCA_903839585.1 uncultured Actinomycetes bacterium
CACTAGTTAAAATCGAACTCGAAACCGGTCGAACACATCAGATCAGAGTTCACTTCTCAGCGTTAAACCACCCATTGGTTGGAGATACAACGTATGGAGCCGACCCAGTACTAGCAAAATCCATGAAGATGTCACGTCCATGGCTTCACGCAATTGAACTTAACTTTAACCATCCCGTTACAGGTATCGCCCTAGCCTTAAAGGCTCCCTATCCACCTGACCTTCAGGCCGCTCTGGCGTTGCTTTCCGACGCAGTTCTTCCTTAACGACTAACCTCTCCAACTGTGTCCTCCGAAAACCAGGTAACTCCAAGCAAATCCGGCTCAAAGGACTCCTTTGTACATCTACATGTTCATACGGAGTACTCGATGCTCGATGGTGCAGCCCGTGTAGGGGATTTGGTTGCAGAGGTTGCGCGCCAAGAGATGCCGGCGATCGCCATGACAGATCACGGAAACGTCTTTGGTGCCTTTGATTTTTTCAAGCAGGCGACAAAGGTTGGGGTTAAACCAATCATTGGAATTGAAGCTTACGTGGCACCTGAGTCACGCCACGATAAGAAACGGGTGCAGTGGGCAGATGGCGGAGAAGATGATGTCTCCGGTGGTGGCGCATATACGCACATGACAATTTTGGCTGAGAACAATCACGGCCTCGGAAACCTCTTTAAACTCTCATCCCTTGCATCACTTGAGGGGTATTACTACAAGCCGCGAATGGATCGCGAACTCTTATCGAAGTATGCAGATGGACTTATCGCCACAACTGGATGCCCCGGTGGAGAGATTCAGACACGTCTTCGCATGGGTGCATATAAAGAGGCGCTAGCCGCAGCAAGTGATTACCGCGACATATTCGGAGCTCATAACTTCTTCCTTGAGGTAATGGATCACGGTATTGATATTGAAAAGCGGGTTCAACAGGATCTTTTGAAGTTGGGTCGAGAGTTAAAGCTGCCACTGCTTGCCACTAATGATCTTCACTACACATTTCATGAGGATGCAGCTGCACATGAGGCTTTACTGTGCGTGCAATCTGGATCTACTCTGGCGGACCCCAAGAGGTTTAAGTTTGATAACGATGAGTTCTATCTCAAGACACCTGCACAGATGCGCGAACTCTTTAAAGAGATTCCTGAAGCATGCGATAACACCTTGCTGATCGCCGAACGTTGTAACGTCAAGCTCCGTGAAGGTGAAAACCTTATGCCTGCCTTCCAGGTTCCAACGGGGGAGACTGAAGATACCTGGCTACGTAAAGAGGCAGAGCGTGGTTTGCAAGAGAGAATGGGCTCGCGCGCAACTGATGAACATCGAATACGTTTGAACTACGAGCTCGATGTCATGGCTAACATGGGTTTTCCAGGCTACTTCCTCGTTGTCGCCGACCTGGTTTCACACGCGAAAAAGGTTGGAATTCGAGTTGGCCCTGGCCGCGGTTCGGCGGCGGGCTCACTTGTTGCGTATGCACTTGGAATCACTGGATTAGATCCCATCGAACACGGCCTTTTGTTTGAGCGCTTCCTAAATCCAGAACGTATCTCTATGCCAGATATCGATCTCGACTTTGATGAGCGCAGACGCTCAGAGATGATTCGATACGCAACGGAGAAGTACGGCGAGGATCGCGTAGCTCAGATCATCACTTACGGAACCATTAAATCTAAACAATCGATCAAAGACTCAACCCGCGTACTCGGATATCCATATGTAATCGGTGAGAAGTTAACAAAGGCGTTGCCACCATCTGTCATGGGTAAGGACATCTCGCTTACAGGGGTTTTTGACTCCAAAGATCCACGTTACGGAGAAGCAGGGGAGTTCCGAGCACTTTATGAGAGTGATCCTGATTCAAAACGGGTAGTAGATCTGGCAAAGGGCCTTGAGGGATTAAAGCGCCAGTGGGGAGTACATGCTGCGGGGGTTATTCTCTCTCGCGAACCATTGCTAGATGTCATTCCAATTCATCGCCGCGAAGCAGATGGTGCGATCATCACCCAGTTTGATATGGGTGCCTGCGAATCCACCGGCCTCTTAAAGATGGACTTCCTTGGACTGCGTAACCTCTCCGTTCTCGATGATGCACTTTTGAACATTAAAGAGAACCAGGGCATAGAAGTAGTTCTCGAGGATCTTCCATTGGCGGATAAGAAAACATTTGAGCTTCTCTCACGAGGAGACACACTTGGCGTTTTCCAACTCGATGGTGGACCAATGCGGGCGCTGCTTCGAAGCATGGCACCAGACTCCTTTGCAGATATCTCAGCTGTAATCGCGTTATATCGCCCTGGCCCGATGGGTGAAAACGCGCACAACAACTATGCAGATAGAAAGAATGGACGTAAGCCGGTTGAACCAATTCATCCTGAGCTATCAGCGCCCCTTGCCGAAATTCTTGGAGATACCTACGGCCTGATTGTTTATCAAGAGCAGGTTATGGCTATTGCGCAAAAGGTCGCTGGCTTCTCGCTCGGACGTGCAGATCTTCTCCGAAAAGCTATGGGAAAGAAGAACAAGGAGATTCTAGATAAGGAGTACATCCCATTTGAGGCCGGTATGAAAGCTAACGGCTTTGGAGATGTAGCCATTAAACGGCTTTGGGAAGTCCTAATCCCATTCTCTGATTATGCGTTTAACCGCGCACATAGCGCCGGCTATGGCGTCGTATCTTTCTGGACTGCATATCTGAAAGCGAACTTTCCAACTGAGTACATGGCAGCGCTGCTAACAAGTGTTCGCGATGACAAAGATAAGTCGGCGCTATATCTGTCTGAGTGTCGACGGATGGGCATAAAGGTTTTGCCACCAGATGTTAACGAATCCAACTCTGAGTACACCCCTCGTGGCAAGGATATTCGCTTTGGCTTAGCCGCTATCCGCAACGTCGGTGAAGGGGTTGTTGCATCGATAAAGGCTGCTCGCGAAAGCAAGGGTGCATTTACCTCCTTTGGAGACTTCCTTGCGAAGGTCGATGCGCAGGTATGTAACAAGAAGACGATTGAATCCCTTATCAAGGGTGGAGCTTTTGATGATTTAAAGCACGCTAGAAAGGGATTGATGGCAGTTCATCTTGAAGCTATCGACTCTGTTATTGAGTCAAAGCGTGCAGAGGCGATTGGTCAGTTTGATCTCTTTGGAGGCGAGTCAATCTCACAGGTAGCAGGAGTTGAGATAGAGATTCCAACTTACGAATGGGACAAGTCGACACTTCTAACCTTTGAGCGCGAGATGCTCGGGCTCTATGTATCAGATCATCCCCTCCTTGGTGTTGAACATGTACTTCGCTCCAACACAGATATGTCCATTAGCGCGCTCTTAGATGATGGCGGAATGCAGGATGGGGTTGTCACAATTGGTGGACTCGTAACCAGTGTGCAACGAAAGGTTTCTAGACAGGGCGCCTCTTGGGCGATCGTTACCGTTGAAGATCTTGAGGGCTCCATAGAGGCTTTGTTCTTTGCAAACACATACAATCAGTATGCACTTACATTGACAGAGGATCGCGTTGTGACCATACGAGGTCGGATAACTCGCCAAGATGAACAGGTGAGGTTTACAGCGTTGGAGATGAACACACCTGATATCTCAACCGGACCAACAGGACCTCTCATCATTACGCTGCCTGAGTCTCAGTGCACCCCGCCGGTAATCGATCGGATGAAAGAGATTTTGCGTTCACATCCAGGCAAGCGCGAGGTGCATCTACAGGTGGTCGATCAGAACAAGAGCACAACGTTAAAGATAGATGCTCTCGTAACATCCTCTCCAAGTTTGAGCGCGGATTTAAAGTCAATTCTTGGACCGGACTGCCTCGTACGAGTTTAAACACCCCTCAAGGGACAATCTCCTACAAGTAGACTTGGTACATGATTCGCACCGTAGATCTTCGCGGAGTTCACCTTGATAAAGCCGGCTACCAAGGTGCGTTGCCACGAGCTGAGTTTGATATCACGCAAGCTCTAGCTTTAATCGAGCCAATTCTGCACCGTGTGCAACATGGAAAAGAGAGCGATCTCATCGCACTTGCTGAGGAGTTTGATGGTGTTCGACCACCAAGTATCCGCGTTCCTGAGAAGGCCATTGATGATGCACTATCGGCGTTAGACCCAAAGATTCGAACCGCCCTAGAAGTATCTATTGAACGAATTCGTAAAGTACATAAGGATCAAA
>CAIMCU010000067.1 GCA_903839585.1 uncultured Actinomycetes bacterium
ACTATGTAGTTATCTTTTTAGTCCGAGGGCTTGTTGGAAGTATCTTTGATTGTGTCATTTGATGCGAAGTGAGTTTGTAACTACAAATAAACTGCTTAGAGCCATGGCTCCCGCTGCGTACATTGGCGTGGCGTATCCAAGCGCTGCGATAGGTAGACCAATGAGGTTGTAGGCAAAGGCCCATCCAAGGTTGGTTTTGATTGTTCGAAGTGTGCGCTTTGAAAGTTTAAGCGCATCGACAACGCTCATGAGCTCAGGACGCATCAATGTAATGTCGGCTGAGGAGATTGCAGTATCGGTACCCGTACCCATAGCGATAGAGAGATTGGCAGCGGCAAGGGCAGCAGCGTCGTTGATTCCATCTCCCACCATTAAAACTACGTGTCCCTCTGCCTGAAGCTGTGAGATCTTCTTTAACTTATCTTCAGGAAGTGCCTCCGCAATAATGCAGCCTGGCTCTATACCGACGGCCTGTGCAGTTGCCGCCGCACTTTCTGAGTTGTCACCAGTTACTAGCCAGGGTCTAATTCCAAGCTCAACCATCTTTGCAACGGTAGTAGCGGCATCAGCTTTGATCTCATCACCAGAGGTAAAGACGGCGAGAGCTACACCATCCCATGCAAGCACCGAGGCTGTTAACCCTAAGTTTTCTGCAGTAGTGATTGCTTGAGTGATTGCAGGATCAAAGGCGGTAGAGCTGTGAGCAATCGCCTTCGGATTGCCAATTAAGACAACTGGAGATACTCCCCCAAGGTTTACGCGACCTGCAACGCCAGATCCTGGAGTGAGAGAAAACTCCGATACCGCCAACTTTGATGCTCCATGTGCAAGGGAGTATGTCGCGATGGATTTCGCAACAGGGTGGTCATTACTTAACTCAAGAGATAGAGCTGTTGAAAGTACTGACTTCTCATTTAAGTAAGGCGCAAAGGAAGCGCCAAGAACCTTATGAGCCGAAGATGGGATAACAACGTTTTGAATCCTCATCTGGCCTGAAGTTAAGGTCCCTGTCTTATCCAAGACAACGACATCTACCTTTTTGGCTAACTCAAGCACTCTCGGTTGACGCAAAACGATTCCGCGTTGTGCACCACGGCCTGATGCGACAAGAAGCGCGACAGGCGTTGCCAGACCCAGAGCACAGGGACAGGCGATGACAAGTACGGTGATTGCAATAGAGATCGATTGAGTTAGCGTGTGATCGGTGTAGTACCAACCAGCAAAGGTTGCTATTGCAAATAATGTAACAACGGGTACAAAAACAGCAGCAATGCGGTCTGCGACCCTTTGAATAGGGGCTTTTGCACCTTGCGCCTCAACGACCATCGATGTAATCCGCGCCAACTCAGTATCGCTTCCGACTCTTGTCGCACGAACAATTATTCGCCCGTTGTTATTAAGGGATGCACCAATAACAGTTGAGCCGGGCGTTACATCGAGTGGGGTTGACTCACCGGTAAGCATCGAGTTGTTCACGGAGGAGTTGCCCGATATCACTATTCCATCGGTAGCTACTCGCTCACCGGGCTTAACAACAAACTCATCACCAATATTTAGATGGGCGATTGGGATGAGAACCTCTAAACCGTTTCGAAGAACGATAACCTCTTTCGCGCCGAGCGTTAGAAGAGTTGAGAGAGCGCTACTTGCCCGTCGCTTAGCTCGTGACTCTAGGTAGCGGCCAAGGATTACAAAGAGCAAGACTCCAGCTGCAACCTCTGTGTAAACATCACCTTCACCTGTCGCATTTGCATAAATCGACCATGAAAAAGCTGTAATCGAACCTAAAGAGATAAGTGAATCCATGGTTGGGTGCAACAGGTTGCGCAGTGCTGCGCGGTGAATAGGCCATGCGACGAAAAGAATAAGGGGAGTAGTTAACCCAATCGCCAACCAGGCGGTAGGTGAGTACAGCGGAGGCAGGATGCCGTACTTATCTAAGGTTTCAAGTATGTAGCTATCGATTGGCTCGCGCCACTGCATAACCATAGAGATTGCAATCGCAGGGAGTGCAAAAAGAGTTGCGAAGAAGAGTGCGATAGCTGATTTACGGTTGTGAAGCGCTGGTCCCTGCGCATCTTCAAGAAGTACCGCGCCGTATCCTGCCGCCTTAATCCTCTTGATGATCTCTTGTGGCTTCACAGAGTCAGGGGCCAGTACATGAACGGTTTCAGATGCAAAGTTGACGCTTGCGTGAGCGCCATCAATCTCATTGACAGATTTTTCTATGGAGTTCACGCAGGATGAACATGTCATGCCACTGACTGAAAAAGTTGTTGCGACGAGTGTTGTTTTGCTCAAATCTATCGCCTTGTTTTCAACCATGGTTTAACTCTCGAATAATCGCATCATGCAGAGCTCCATTAGAAGAGACCCCACTTCCTCCGAATGGTCCATCTACTCCATCTGTATTTGTAAATCTTCCACCGGCTTCGCGCACAATAATATCGAGTGCGGCCATATCCCATAAGGCAAGTGATGGTTCGATCGCAGAATCAACAGCTCCTTCGGCAACGAGAATGTGTGACCAAAAATCTCCAATGCCACGTGTGCGCCAGACCTTTGTTAAGAGAGTTTGGAAAGCTTTAAGGCGAGAACCCCAGCCGACAAAGTCGGAGTAGGAGATTGAGGCGTTAGAGATATCGGAAATCTTTGACACAGAAATTCTCTTAGGAGATTTACCATTCTCGCTTACAAATGCACCCATTCCATCAGATGCATACCAACGACGGTAAAGGGCGGGTGCGCTAACAACGCCAACGATAACTTTCTCACTGCCATCACTTTGTCTCTCAACTAACCCAATCAACGTAGCCCACGTTGGTACTCCGCGTAGGAAGTTCTTCGTCCCATCGATGGGATCGATAACCCAGTATCGGCCAGAACCCTGATGAAAGGCCGATGCCTGCTCACCAAACTCTTCTCCAACGATGCCATCATCTGGGCGATGCTCTTTGAGCAGCTCACGTATAGCTGCCTCTGCAGCTTTATCAGCATCTGTCACTGGTGTGTTATCTGGCTTTGTAGTGATTACCAAGTCGAGTGATTGATAGCGCTTGAGTGTTATTGCATCGGCAGCAACAGCCATTTTCTGCGCTAAAGCTAAGTCATCACTGAGTGAGAAAGGTGCTTGCGCGGCCATAGCACCACTCTATCGCTAATCGATTAGAGGTGGGTTTGCATCCTTTAACTCAAGCAAAGAGCGAAGACTCGAAACTCGGGCAGAACGTTCAGGGTTGATAACACCGTCAGGTGAGGCCCAAGAGTTAAGCGAACATCCACTTTCATGGTGTGAACAGTTCGGCATACAACTCTGAGTTACCTCAAAGAGATCCGGGAAGGAGGCAACGATTTTATTTGAATCAAGGTGAGCTAAACCAAAGGCTCGAATTCCAGGTGTATCGATTATCCAACCCTCTTTTGAGGAGAGATCTGCAGCTAAGGGGAGTGCGACAGCGCTCGAGGATGTATGTCGCCCACGTCCAGTTACATCATTTACATCTCCAGTTAATCGGTGCGCATGCGGAACTAGTGAGTTTATCAATGTGGATTTACCAACACCTGAGTGTCCAACTAAGACGGAGGTCTTCATGTTGAGTATTTCCCTTAGATTCTTCAAATCCTTTTCAGCGGAATCAGATTTAATCGCAGTAGTGATGATGCGCACTCCCAGAGCTTTGTACTCATGGATAAAATCTGGAACAGGTGCTACATCGGTCTTTGTCACAAGAATGACAGGATCGATAGATTCATGAAAGGCACAGACAAGAAAACGGTCGATAAGCCCACGCCGTGGTTCTGGGTTTGCAGCTGCAATAACAATTACTAGTTGATCAATATTGGCAACGATTGTTCGCTCTACCCGTGCAGCATCATCAACTGTTCGACTGAGAGTGTTCTTGCGAGGCTCGATAGAAACTATTCGCGATAGTGAGCCTTCAGTACCGCTGACATCGCCTACAAGATTTACGTAATCGCCAACAACAACGGATTTTGGGCCTAACTCTCGGGCTTTCATCGCGGTGATGATGGTTCCAGTATCAGAGATACAGGTAGTGCGACCACGATCTACCGCAGTTACTAAAACGCGGATCGCATCCTTGTGTTCGGGCCGATCCTTGCTACGTCTGCGAGTGCTGCGGCCGGGACGGATGCGCACATCGGATTCGTCGTATTCGCGAGATGTCATGAGATCAAGCTCTGCCAAAGACCTGGAAAATCAGGCAGTGTCTTACGGGTTGTTGCAACGTTTTCCACCTTCACATCAGGAACTACCAGTCCAATGACAGCACCCGCAGTTGCCAATCGATGATCATCGTAGGTATGGAAGGTGCCGCCATGTAAATCTGCACCAAATGTAGATGCTGGGGTTATATGCAGCGCGCTCTCTTCCTCAACAACGCTTCCACCAAGTGCGTTGATCTCACGTGTTAACGCTGCAAGTCGATCTGTTTCATGTAGGCGAAGGTGAGCAATACCTCGAAGATGTGATGGCGAGTCAGCGAGTGCAGCTAATGCCGCGATAGATGGCGTTAGCTCTCCAACATCATGAAGATCGATATCAACTCCATGAATAGATTCGCCACCAGTGAGTTTCAAGCCACCGTCTACAAACTCAACTTTAGCGCCCATGCTTGTGAAGATTTCTCTGAGCTGATCCCCTGGCTGGGTTGTGGATTCGGGCCAATCTGCAATGGTGATAGAGCCACCACAAACCATTGCAATCGAAAGGAAGGGGGCTGCGTTAGAGAGATCTGGTTCGATAACCAGATCCATTCCATGTAAGTCACCGCTCTCGACGCTCCACGTGTTGCTGGCTTTTTCTACTTCGACCTGTGCACCGAAATCTTTCAACATGGCAACAGTCATATCTATATGTGGCATTGAAGGAAGGGCGCCACCTTTATGTGTTGCGCGGATTCCATTGGCTGTACTTGGTCCAATAAGTAAGAGCGCAGATAAGAACTGACTTGATGCACTGGCATCGATGGTAAGTGAACCACCTGGAATTGATCCCTTGCTCTTTACAACCATAGGAAGGCTATAACGTGATCCATGATCGATCTCGATACCCAACTCCTCTAACGCAGCAATAACAGGTCCAAGCGGACGTTCGTAAGATCGAGGATCACCATCAAAGGAGATATCTGCCGATGCCAGCGCAGAAAGCGGCGGCAAGAAGCGCATTACGGTGCCGGCGTTTCCAACATCAACCTTTGCTGGACCGGTTAATTTTCCAGGAGTAATCCTCCATTGCTCATTCTCTGAACCAGCATCAATAAACTCGATATGAATACCCATGGCTTGCAAACCCTTTGCCATAAGTTCTGTATCGCGCGAGACAAGGGGAAGGCGCAAAATAGATGGCGTCTTTGCTTGAGCTGCAAGGATCAGCGCCCTATTTGTTACAGACTTTGAACCTGGAATAACAACCCGCGAATTAACCGGCTTTTGTCCTCGAAATGGCGCAGGCCAAAGTGGCTCTTGCGCATTCGAATGTGAAGACATGAAGGAGAGTCTACTCTGTAGCCATGTGCGGTCGTTATGCGCAAGCGCAAGGTATTGAGGAGATCGTCGAGCAGTTTGCACTCGATGGTTCGGTTATCGACCACTCACTTCCGATTAATTGGAATATCGCCCCAACAAATGAGATCTACATAATTCGGGCTGGAGCTGGAAGAGTTTTAGACTCTGCATCGTGGGGCGTCATTGCACCCTGGCAAAAGAACACGGTAGAGGCGCGAGCATCTCAATCGCATGCGATAAACGCACGCAGCGAATCGATTCACGAGAAACCAACGTTTCGTCAAGCCTTTCGAAGCTCACGTTGTCTAATCCCTGCATCTGGTTACTACGAGTGGGCTACCTCTTTAGGACAGTACCCACCAAAACAACCTTTCTATATTCATAGCGACAGGCAACTCTCTATTGCAGGTATTTGGAGTACTTGGAAAAGTGAAAGTGGTGAACAGATTCAAAGCGCTGCGATTATTACTCGCGAGGCGGTTGGAAAGTTAGCGACGATTCACAGTCGAATGCCTGTGATGATGCCACCTGAACGTTGGGATAGGTGGCTAGATCCCACTTTGCGGGATATAGATGAGGTGACCTCCCTGATGCAGTTAAGTGAACCTGACAAAGGTTTACGAGCGCACCCTGTCTCGGCACGTGTGAACCTTGTCGCCAACAATGGAGCACAACTTATTGAAGAGATTGAGCTGGGTGAGCCTGAAACGCTTTTCTAAATTAAACCCTGCTTTCCTACCCGGCGTTTTTGCTGAGTTTGGGATAGCCTTCTAACGATGACATCGAAGGATTTAGTTCTAGAAAGCGCCGCCGATCGCACCTCTCGGTTCGAGCGCGATGCTCTTGTGTTTATGGACCAGCTCTACGCAGCAGCGCTTCGGTATACAAAAAACCCTGAGGATGCACGTGATTTAGTTCAAGATACTTACTAAAAAGCGTTTACCTCTTTTCACCAGTTTGAAGACGGTACAAATCTGCGTGCATGGTTATACCGAGTCTTAACAACAACCTTTATAAACTCATACCGCAAAGGACAGCGCCAGCCTCAACTCGCGCACAATGAGTTAGAGGATTGGCAGGTTGCATCTGCACAATCACATACAAGTGATCAAGGAAAGTCAGCTGAGGTTGAGGCGCTAGAAAATCTCCCTGACAGTGATATCAAACGTGCCCTGCAAGAGATTCCTGAAGATTTTCGCATCGCTGTTTATCTAGCTGATGTTGAGGGATTTTCATACAAGGAGATTGCAGAGATTGTGGGCACTCCAGCAGGAACTGTGATGTCGCGACTTCACCGCGGAAGAAAACTCTTACGTGAAAAGTTAGCGGTCTATGCCGCCGATCTCGGATACGGAAAGGAGGTTGAGAAATGAGCCATCTTGAATCCGATCAGATTCCATGCGTTGAAGTTCTTACCTCCGTTGTATTTTTGATTGAGGATGCCGTCGATCAACTTCCAAACGCGTTTGCGCTCACCAATCACCTCAATACATGTTCAGCTTGCCAAGCTGAAGTCGCGCACGAACAAGCCGTTAAAGCGATGATGCAGGATGTCCTCCGTCGCACCTGCGATGAAAAGGCTCCCGATGATCTGCATCAGAGCGTTCAAAACCTCCTGTCACAGCATTTAGAGGGTGGGGTTTCAAGTGTGATGACTCAGTTCAGCATGACTGAGATCTCTATCGAAATAGATGAGTTTGGAAACGTTGAACACCGTGAAGTACAAATCGAACAGACTCATATCGCGCACTTCATTGATGATGACGAGTCAGGCCACAATTAAATGTCCCCCGAAGAGGATGTAATCGGAGCCGTTGGTTTCTCAACGATGGTTGTTAGACCAGGGGATACATGTGTTGCGATGGGAATATCTGATCTCCCAGTGCTCGCACCTTCGCACTACATGAATGTGATGGAGAGTGCATGTGCTGCGGCGATGATTGAGTATCTCGAGCCCGGTGAGACCACAATCGTAAGTGAGATCGAATTTAAGGTAGTTGACTCAGCTGGAATAGGTGTTGAGATACGTGGAACGGCTCGTTGTATTGAGGTTAATGGAAGAGAACTCACCTTTACCTGCGATGCTCATGATGGTGAACGTCATTTAGCTAACGCTTTAGTAAAGAGAACAGCGGTGGAGCGAATATCTTTCCTCGCCCGCACCGCTGCTCAATCACTTCTTAGTGATTAGTTATTTAAGAACTACGCCTTCTTTGTTGCCCAGAAGATCTCTGCAATTTCATCGATCTTTGCGATAAGTGAGTCTGCAACCTTTACATCCTGAGTGCCCTTTGTTCCAGCAGCTCCTGCAAGCTTTGTTGCTTCGTTAAAGAGTGAGTGCAACTGTGGGTAGGCCTCAAAGTGTGGAGCCTTAAAGTAATCGGTCCAAAGAACCCAGAGGTGCTCCTTTACAGCGTGTGATCGCTCCTCTTTGATTGCAACAGAGCGAGACTTAAAGTCAGCATCGCTGCTGGCTGCATACTTTTCCATGCAAGCCTTAACTGAGAGCGCCTCGATCTTTGCCTGTGCTGGATCGTAGACACCACATGGAAGATCGCAGTGTGCGTAAACAGTTACCTTTGGTGCGAAGATGTTTTTCATAACTTCTCTCCCTACAAACTCTCGATGTACATTGTTAGAGCCTGCGCTCTAGATGTGTGAAACTACCACCCGTGAGCATCTTTGGCACTTTGAGAGCGCGACTTCCGCGAGTAGGTACGGTCGCCGTAAGTGGCCGCTCAATGGAGCCCACATACTTCGACGGAGAGTGGCTTCTGGTTCGATGGTTTAGCCAATCCTCACTCATCAAAAATTCTGGCATCGGGGTTAGTCAGAGAAAAGCCCTTAAAGAGGGATCTCTTGTTGTCGTTGAGCGGGATGAACAGCCAGGCGTTCATTACATTAAACGCATAACTCAAGTAGATCGACCAACTTGTGGAGCGAAGGCTCCAAGTAACTACTGGGTCGAAAGCGATAATCCAGATGGAACAGGTTCACAGAGTTGGGGCTGGCTAAATGCGCATGAGATAAAGGCGCGGGTGCTCTTTAAAGTAGCGATAAAAAAAGCTAACTTGTAGAAAAGCTAGCGTGTAAAGGCTTCCTGCATTAAGGCTTTGGCCTCTTCTTCATGAAGATGGTGGTTACCGGTTGCAGGACTTGCAGTTGCACGACGAGATACACGACGAAGTACACGGGTATCAATTCCCTTACCGCCAAGAACCTCTGTTGTACTTAGTGCAACGTGTGGCCATGGACCTTGGTTTGCAGGTTCATCTTGGACCCAGAGCAGGTTAGCGTTTGGATGCTTTGCTGCCTCTGCTGCCATTTGATCAACTGGAAGTGGGTATAGCTGTTCAACGCGAACAATTGCTGTTGAGTGCTCTCCAAGTTTTTCACGCTCTGCAACAAGGTCGTGATAAACCTTTCCTGAGCAGAAGATCAAACGGGTTGCATTTGAGACAACTGGATCACCAATTACCGGTTTGAAGGTACCTTGAGTGAACTCTGCAAGTGATGAGGCAGCAGCGCGAAGACGCAGCATCGACTTTGGCGTAAAGACAATGAGAGGTCGTCGGGCTGGATTACTCATGTGCCAACGAAGTAGGTGGAAGTAAGAGGCTGGGCTAGATGGTTGCGCAACCGTCATGTTCTGCTCTGCGCAAAGACTTAAGTAACGTTCAATACGCGCTGATGAGTGGTCAGGTCCTTGTCCTTCATAACCATGCGGAAGAAGAAGTACTACTGAGGAACGCTCGCCCCACTTTTGAAGTGCGGAGGAGACGAACTCATCCATGATTGTTTGTGCACCGTTTGAGAAGTCACCGAACTGGCCCTCCCACATAACAAGTGCGTTATCGCGAACGAGTGAATAACCGTACTCAAAGCCCATCGCTGCGTACTCTGAAAGAAGGGAGTCGATAACAAAGAACTGATTCTCATCAGAGATTAACGAGCGAAGCGGTGTCCACTCCTTAGCGTTCTCCTTATCGATAATTACTGCGTGGCGATTGCTAAATGTTCCACGACGTGAGTCCTGCCCAGCTAAGCGGATTGGATGACCTTCAAGAAGGAGCGAACCAAAGGCGAGCATCTCACCGGTAGACCAATCGATTGTTGCATCGCTAAGAGACTCTGCGCGCTTTGTAAGCTGCGGAAGCATCTTAGGATGGATGTTAAATCCATCTGGAATCGCAATCTGTGTGGCTGCAATCTTGCGCGCAGTTGCTTCATCAATCGCTGTATTAACACTTTCAGGAGCTGGAGCAACCGGCGCCTTAAAGTTTTGATCACTCTCAGACTCGTGGTTGTTTACAGATGCGTAGACGGCTTCTAGTTGGTTCTGATAATCACGTGCGACCTCTTCAGCCTCTTGCGCGGTGATGTCCTTACGACCGATGAGCGCCTCTGTATAAAGAGTTCGAGTGGATCGCTTTGCATCGATAAGTTTGTACATCAGCGGCTGAGTAAAGCTTGGTTCATCACCCTCGTTGTGACCGCGGCGACGGTAGCAAACCATGTCGATAACAACATCCTTGTTAAAGGCTTCACGGTACTCAAAAGCCAAGCGAGCAACGCGAACACACGCCTCAGGATCATCACCATTTACGTGGAATACGGGTGCCTCAATTATCTTGGCCATATCTGTTGAGTAGCGAGAGGTTCGAGATGCATGTGGGGAGGTTGTAAAACCAACCTGGTTGTTAATCACGATATGAACTGTTCCACCAGTGCGATAACCGCGAAGCTGTGAAAGCTGCAAAGTCTCAGCGTTGATTCCCTGTCCGGCAAAGGAGGCGTCTCCATGCATCAAGATAGGAAGTACTGAGTACTTATCTTTAACGTTGAGTTGATCCTGCTTTGCTCGTACAACGCCCTCAAGAACAGGGTTAACCGCTTCAAGGTGTGAAGGGTTTGCAGCGAGATAGATCTTTGTCTGCGCACCGGACTCTGCGGTAAAGACACCTTCGGTACCTAAGTGGTACTTAACGTCACCTGAGCCATGAACCTCGTTCTCTTTGTAATGGCCTTGGAACTCTTGGAAGATCTGTCCAAATGATTTACCTGCAATATTTGCAAGAACGTTAAGACGTCCGCGGTGAGGCATACCAACACAAACCTCATCGAGACCTTTCTCTGCTGCAGATGAGATAACCGCATCAAGAAGTGGAATAACAGATTCGCCACCTTCTAGTGAGAACCGCTTTTGACCAACAAACTTTGTCTGCAAGAAGGTTTCAAAAGCCTCAGCGCTATTGAGTTTGCGCAGGATTCGTAGCTGCTCTTCGCGCTCAACCTTAGGGGAGCCGATTTCGACTCGCTCTTGAATCCACTGACGCTCTTCTGGGTGAGAGATGTACATGTACTCAACACCAATTGATCGACAGTAAGAGTCGCGCAGAATTCCTAGAATCTTACGAAGCTTCATAAACGGTGCGCCACCAAAGCCACCTGTTGCAAACTCGCGATCAAGGTCCCAGAGAGTTAATCCATGTGTCACCACATTGAGATCTGGGTGTGTGCGCTGCACAAACTCAAGAGGATCAATATCTGCCATCAAGTGACCTGATGTTCGGTAAGCCTGAATTAACTGTTGAACTCGAGCGGTTTTATTGATCGCTTCATCCTTAGAGAAGTCGAAATCAACGGCCCACTGAATTGGTTGATATGGAATTCGAAGAGCGGTAAAGATCTCTTCGTAGAATTCATTTGCACCGAGCAAAATCTCATGGATACGACGAAGGTAATCACCAGACTGTGCACCTTGAATGATGCGGTGGTCGTATGTACTTGTAAGGGTTACAACCTTGCTGATAGCTAAGCGTGCAAGGGTCTCTTCACTAGCTCCTTGGAACTCCGCTGGATAATCGAGCGCGCCAACGCCAACGATTAATCCCTGGCCTTGAACTAAACGTGGCACAGAGTGAACAGTTCCGATTGTTCCTGGGTTCGTAAGAGAGACTGTTGTGCCTGCAAAGTCTTCAACTGTTAACGCACCGGTACGTGCTTTGCGAACAACCTCTTCATATGCGTTCCAAAACTGACCAAAATCTAACTCTTCACAACCCTTAATAGATGGAACAAGAAGTTGACGTGAGCCATCCTCTTTAGCAAGGTCGATTGCGATACCTAAGTTGATGTGTTCAGGGTGACCTACCGCTGGCTTACCATCTAGCTCTCCGAAGAAAGCGTTCATCTCTGGCATCTCGCGAAGGGCTTTAATCATCGCGTAAGCAATGATGTGCGTAAAGGAAACCTTTCCACCGCGTCCACGCTTTAGGTGGTTGTTAATAACAATTCTGTTGTCGATCATTAACTTTGCAGGTACTACTCGAACACTCGTTGCGGTTGGAACGCTCAAAGAACCCTCCATGCTTTGAACAACTCGAGCCGAAACTCCGCGAATAGGTTCAAGGCGTGCAGCACCTGGTGTAATCAAAACGGGAGCAGGTCGAGAAACGGGATCTGCAGGAGTTGGGGTTGGCTTTGCAGTTGGAGTAACAACTGGTTGAACTGGTTGCGCTGTTTGAACTGGAGTAACTGGCTGTGCAGCTACCGGAGCGGCAGGTTGAACAACAGGTGCAGATTCAACTCTCTGCGCAGATTTAGGTACTGGAGGAGTTCCACGTTGTGGAATGGCAGTCGATGTTGCTGGAGCGTTTGTTGTGTTGCCTAATGCGTTGCCTTTTCCATCATGGGTTTTAAAGAACTCAATCCATGTGGGTTCAACTGAGTTTGGATCCTGCTGATAGCGCTCGTACATTTCTTCAACGAGCCAATCATTAGCTCCGAAATCTGCCGACACTGGCTAGCTCCTTTTGTCTGTTCAAAGGCGTACTCAAGCAGCCTAAGACTATCGGGAATTTGCACCTC
>CAIMCU010000068.1 GCA_903839585.1 uncultured Actinomycetes bacterium
AGATCATCTGCAGCCGATGCATCCTCAAGGGTTACCTTGATGAGCACGCGGTGTTCTGGATCCATCGTTGTATCCCACAACTCTTTAGCTGGCATCTCGCCAAGACCTTTAAAGCGTTGAATACCGTCATCCTTTGGAAGACGCTTACCTGCATCGATTCCGATCTTGATCATTCCATCGCGCTCTTTATCGCTAAATGCGTACTCGACAGCGTCCTTGCCGCCCCACTTTAATTTGTACAAAGGTGGTTGAGCCAAATAAACAAAGCCGTTTTCGATAAGTGGTCGCATAAATCGGAATAACAACGTAAGAAGAAGTGTGCGGATGTGCTGACCATCAACATCTGCATCTGCCATCAAAATAATCTTGTGATAGCGAAGCTTCTCAACATCAAAATCATCGTGGATACCAGTGCCCAGCGCTGTTATGAGCGCCTGTACCTCGTTGTTTTGTAGTACGCGATCGATGCGTGCTTTTTCAACGTTAAGAATCTTCCCGCGAATAGGAAGCACAGCTTGGTTACGTGAGTCGCGTCCACCCTTTGTTGAACCACCAGCTGAGTCACCCTCGACGATGTAGAGCTCACACTTGGAAGGATCTGTCCACTGACAATCTGCAAGTTTGCCGGGCATTCCGCGACCTTCGAGTAATCCTTTTCGATTACGTGAAAGATCGCGGGCTTTACGTGCGGCAACACGTGCTGCTGCTGCGTCGATGCTCTTTCGAACAATATCTTTTCCTTCTTGTGGGTTTTGTTCAAACCACTGTGTTAAAAACTCATTGACAGCTTTTTGTGTAAAGGACTTTGCTTCGGTATTGCCAAGCTTTGTCTTTGTCTGTCCCTCAAACTGTGGCTCACCAAGTTTGATAGAGACGATCGCTGTTAGACCTTCGCGTACATCATCACCTGTGAGGCGATCCTCTTTTTTACGGATGTAACCCGCTTCCTCACCAAACTTATTTACAATTGATGTCAGTGCGGTACGGAAGCCCTCTTCATGTGTTCCGCCCTCATGGGTATGAATAGTGTTAGCGAATGTATATACGGATTCGGAGAAGCCTTCATTCCACTGCATAGCTATCTCGAGAGAGAGTTTGGCCTTTTTGTCCTCAGCTTCGAAGGTAATAATTGATTTGTGTGTAGCACCGCGTGTGGAGTTTAGGTGCTTTACAAAGTCTGCGATTCCGCCGTCGTACTTGTAGCGAACATGGAGCGGCTCACCTTTATCGTCAACGTGTCCAGGGCGTAGATCTGTAAGGGTTAGCGTGAGGCCTTTGTTAAGAAATGCCATTTCGCGGAAACGTGTTGATAAAATCTCAAATGAGAAATCGGTTGTTTCAAAGATCTCTTCAGATGGCCAGAAGCGAACAGTTGTTCCGGATTTTGTAGATGCCGCGCCCTTCTTAACCGGTGCGGTTGGAACGCCAAGTTTGTATGACTGTGTCCAAAAGAATCCATCGCGTTGTACTTCAACTGAGAGATCTGTACTCAATGCGTTAACTACAGAGATGCCAACACCGTGAAGTCCACCAGATACTGAGTAGCCACCATCGCCAAACTTTCCGCCGGCGTGCAAAACGGTTAAGACAACTTCAAGAGCAGGCTTTTTTTCAATGGGGTGAATATCAACTGGGATTCCGCGACCGTTATCGATTACTTGGAGGCTGCCATCCTCCATCAAGGTTATGTTGATCTCGTCGCAGTGACCGGCGAGAGCTTCATCGACGGAGTTATCTACAACTTCATAAACTAGGTGGTGTAGTCCGCGCTCTCCGGTGGAGCCGATATACATTCCGGGGCGTTTGCGAACGGCGTCCAAGCCTTCGAGTACGGTGATCGAACTGGCGTCGTAGCCGCTCTTTTCCGACACTCGGGGCTCCTCTAAAGAATCTAGTTGGTGGCCGTAAAACCGCCCTGGAGGGCTTGTGGCCCTTTTGGACACCCAAATCCTAGCGTGAAAGCCAGAGGCGTCTAGCCATAAAAAGGGCTAGGTATGGGAAATAAGGCGTTTTCGCACCAAGGTTGAGGGTTCCTATTAGGAAGGCCGGTTTTTGAGCGTTATTTCGCCCTTTAGCCGTAGGTATCTCGTGGGCCGCGCTCATTTTTGATGGTTCGAAGGCCGCGCTTCCAGGATGGAGCTTGAGGTCCAACAAATGACAGAGAGAGCACGCCTGCAGATGGTGCACCCTTTTGAATGCTGTGCAGGAGTTCATCTCCAACAGCTTTGAGCTGTGTTGCCCACGCAGTTGATGAGCATTGAATTAAAAGCGCGCCCTCTAAAAGCGAAAGTGGCGTTGTGTGGGATGCAATATCGGCGCCGACGATCTCTTTCCATGTTGTAAAGAGAGTTCCTTCTGCAATTCCTAAGTGCCAATCACGTTCATCGATGAGGTTAGTAAGAACTTCACTAATAAGTGTTGGGTCTCCAGCAACAGATGTGCGCTCTTCAACTATCTTTCTCTTCTTTGTAAAACCTGTTTTGTAGTTTCGAAAGAGGTCGAGTGCAAGATCGCGCTTTGCCATTACTGCACCGCCTCTCTTGAAACAACACCCGGAGTAACGTAAAACTTTTCAGAGAGTAACTCAGCAGGTAAATCACTTTCAACAGCTGCGGTGATAAAAGTTTGTTCTGCCATCTTGGTTACAGAGGTTAGCTGCGCGCGACGAGCGGTGTCGAGCTCGGCGAAGATATCGTCCAGGATAAGAATAGGCTCTGCGCCTTCGGACTTTAAAAGGTTGAAGGAACCAATGCGCAGCGATATCGCCATCGACCATGACTCTCCATGGCTTGCATAACCCTTTGCTGGAAAATCACCGAGCTGAAGATGCAGATCGTCTCGGTGCGGACCGATAAGTGAGACGCCTCGATCGATCTCCTGCTTTGCAACCTCAACCTGCCTTGCAGCGAGTAACTCTGCATTTTCTTCAACACTTGTAGTTAAGCCCTCCGTTGAAGACTTGTAGGAGATGCTCGCCTCCTTGACCTCATTTAAGTTCTTGTAGTTTGCGCTGACGTAAGGGTTGAGCGCTTCGACGAGCGCCATGCGTTCTGCAGAAAGTTGTGATCCGTATGTAATGAGTTGTTCGGTCCATGGTGCAAGCGATGTTTCTGGAGCGCGGGTTTTTAAGAGAGTGTTCCGTTGTCTTACAACTCTTTCATAATCTGAGATCACACCAGCTAATCGAGGAGATCGTGTAATTAAAAGCTTGTCTAAGAAGTCGCGGCGGTGAGTTGGCTCGCCTCGTACTAAATCT
>CAIMCU010000069.1 GCA_903839585.1 uncultured Actinomycetes bacterium
AGCAGATACAAAGTAAGCATCGATTGCGCGAACATGGGCAGGATCTGGCTCTCCGCGCCAGCGAATCATCATGCGCTCAATCACTGTGTGCGCCTTATCAATCTCTGACTCAGGAACAGGTGATGCAATGATTCCGCGTGCAGCTTGTGCAAGGTATGAAAGAACCATGACCGATGTACGAGCTAGGTTGCTGCGGGCTTCTTCATCTGAAATATCTAGGAGTGGCTTAAATCCCCATGCTGGTGCAAGCATTGCAATCGCTGATTGAACATCAACGCGAACATCGCCTGAGTGAACTGGAAGAGGAAACGGCTCAGCGTTAGGCAAACCTGGATTGAACTCATCATCTACGAGTAATCCCCATACATTTCCAAATGAGACGCGACCTACGAGATCCTCAATATCTACTCCGCGATAGCGAAGCGCACTGCCCTCTTTATCTGGTTCAGCGATCTCTGATTCAAATGCGATTACCCCTTCGAGGCCGGGCTTGAAATCATCTGACACGTTTTGCTCCAGTCGTAATAAATCCTGTGCCAATTCTGCACCTTCCCGAGGGGTTCCTACGACCAGGAAGCTTGAAGATGACTGCGCAGCGAAAGTGAGGTTCGATACACCTATGGAAGAAATCGACCGCGATGCCATTCGGGCCATGCGCCGTTCATACGGTGAGGTTGGCCTGGAGTCACTTCCGAAGGATCCCTTCAAAGCCTTTGCAGATTGGCTTAAAGAAGCGCATGAAAACCCATTCATCGTTGAGGCTAACGCGATGGTGCTATCGACCTTGGGTGCGCAGGAGATCATTTCTACTCGAACTGTTTTACTCAAAGATATATCCGATGGTGGATTTACTTTTTTTACTAACTACTCATCGCGAAAAGGACAAGCAATTGATTTGAACTCTCAAGTCACTCTCCTCTTTCCTTGGTATGCAATGGAGCGCCAGGTAAGTATCAGCGGAGATGCGACAAAAATCTCCGAGGAAGAATCTGCCGAGTACTTTGCGACAAGACCATGGTCTAGTCAGATAGGTGCTTGGGCAAGTGCGCAGTCGGCACCACTTTCTTCGCGAGAAGAGTTAGAGCAACGGTATGAAGGTGCAGCAACAAAGTGGCCTGAGGGCTCTGTTGTTCCAAAGCCCGCCCAGTGGGGTGGTTATCGTGTAACACCATTATCGATTGAGTTCTGGCAGGGCCGTTACTCTCGACTGCATGATCGCCTTCGCTATGAGCGGGCTAACACAGATATTGATTGGGAGGTAACGAGGTACTACCCGTAGTCTTGCCCCATGAGCGAAATCAAAATCCCAGATAATTTAAAGCCACGAGATGGTCGTTTCGGTTGTGGACCATCAAAGATTCGTCCCGAAGCACTTGCAGCTCTTGCTGCATCTGGTTCATCCATTCTTGGAACATCTCACCGACAAAAACCTGTCAAAAACGTTGTGCACCGTGTGCGTGAAGGATTGAACTCGCTCTTTAACCTTCCTGAAGGATATGAAGTAGTACTCGGCAACGGTGGATCAACTGCGTTCTGGGATATCGCAACCTTTGGTCTTATCGAAAATAAGTCTCAGCACCTCGTCTTTGGAGAGTTCTCATCAAAGTTTGCTGCTGCTGCTAAGGAAGCTCCCTTTCTTGGCGAGCCAACAGTTGTTAAATCTGAACCAGGCTCACACCCTGTGGCTGTGGCAGAAGCAGGCGTAGATGTTTACGCCTTAACCCACAATGAAACGAGCACCGGTGTTGCGATGCCGATTAAGCGTCCTGCAGGAACCGATGGCGCGCTAGTCCTCGTCGATGCAACAAGCGCCGCTGGTGGATTAGATGTCGATGCAAAAGAGTTTGATACCTACTACTTTGCACCACAAAAATCCTTTGCATCCGATGGTGGTTTATGGCTTGCTCTGATGAGCCCTGCTGCAATTGCACGAGCAGAAAAGATCAAAGCAAGTGGCCGTTGGGTTCCTGCCTTCTTCGACCTTGGAATTGCGATTGAAAACTCACGCCTTGATCAGACATACAACACCCCTGCACTCATGACCTTGATGCTTCTTGCAGATCAGATCGAGTGGATGAACTCAAATGGTGGACTTAAGTTTGCAGCAGGTAGAAGCGCTGACTCTTCATCACGTCTGTACTCATGGGCAGAGAAGACCTCTTACACAACCCCATTTGTTACAGATCCTGCGATGCGCTCAAAGGTTGTAGGCACTATTAACTTTGATGATGCGATTGATGCGACCAAGGTTGCAGCTGCACTGCGCGCAAATGGAATCGTCGATACTGAGCCTTACCGCAAGCTAGGAAAGAACCAGCTTCGAATCGGAATGTTCCCAGCGACAGATCCAAGCGACATCGATGCACTGACTGCGTCAATCGAATACGTCGTATCAAACCTATAAATGTCGCGTACCTTTCAACGTACAAAGCATTTCTGGGTCTTATCGATTCAGGTTGCAGTTGTTAACTTCTTTGTTGGCGGCTTTGGGCCAGCGCAATCACTTCTGCGCGAAGATCAAGGTACATCGCTAAAGATTGCAGGTCTTCATGGAACGGCGCTTGGATTAGCCTCAATTACATCCGGCTACCTTAACTCGCGCATTGTTCATAAACTTGGACGTAGAAATACCATCTGGCTTGGATTGGGTATTTTCTCCCTTGGAATTCTATTTTTGGTCTTTGCGCCACCGGTTCAATTAACCCTGATCGCTGCATACATAGCTGGCTTCGGCACCTCTTTAACAATTAATAACACCACCTCATCAGCTGCTGAGGACTTTAAAGCCAGCGCACATGTTGCAATGAACCAGATGAATGCGATTGCAATAGTTGGTGGAGCCCTCGGTACAGTTGTTATTGGCGCTATCGCAACTGAGTTTAGAGATCAGTGGCGGTTGGGACTCTTGCTCACGCTCCCTGTTATTTTCTACCTATTCTTCGTGCGGGATAAGGATTATGAGAAGCATGTTCCTCCAGAGCATGGGCGCCAATCAGGAAAAACCTCAATCAAGATGAAGTTCTCTATTCTGGCTTTCTACATCAGCATCGCATGCGAGTTCGGAATCTCTTTCTGGGCTGCGGCACTTCTTGCCGATCGTGTTGGATCTAGCGCAGCGCTTTCCACTCTCTCTGTCTTTACCTTTGCCGTTGGAAGTGCAACCGGGCGTTGGTATATCTCTCGATTGATTCACCACATGCATATCGATAGCCAGTTAAAACTATCCTTTTCCTTTGAACTCGTAGCTTTTATGCTCTTCTGGTTTTCACACAACATCGCTTTAAGTATCTTTGCACTCTTTGCACTGGGTATAGGTCTATCTATCCAGTTCACTGTCTTCTCGGTACGAGCCATCGCTCTAAGCGATGGGCGACCTGACTTAGCAGTTGGATACAACGCGCTTGCAGCCGGAACAGCAATCGCTACCTCACCATTTATTCTCGGCCTGCTTGGTGATAGCTATGGAATCTCAAGGGCTTATCTGCTTATTCCGGCACTGCTCATACTCGGAATCATCATTATTTCGCTCTTTCCAGTTAAAGAGAGCGCTACAAAGTAGTATCTACCTATGAGTTATAAGTTCAGGCGAGCGGTAACAATTATTGTTCTCATAGCACTTGTGGGCATGATCTTCTTAGGAAGCCTTGGATGAAGATACGTTCAACGATTGAGAACGTTGTCTTTTGGGTAACCCTCGGAACAGTTGCTTGGGTCGGCGCCGGAATCGGTGGGCTAATCTTTGGTGCAGAGCCAAAAGTAATCTGGACGTGCATTGTAGGAGCGCTACTTGGCTTAGTTGGAATTAGATACTCAATCCGCCGCAACAACCGCAGTGGAATCTAAAGCTTAAGCCTCTAGTTGGCCGGCGATTCCGCGAAGTACACGGCCAAGACGTTCAGCCTCAGGTGCTGATGGATGGCGACCATGTCGCAAACCATTTCCTACCTTGTCCAAAATCTTGATGGTGTCCTCGATCATCGCCGCTAAATCATCGCTGTTAACTCGATTATTTTCGACAAGTGAGACAGGTGCATCGATGATTCGCACAGAAAGTGCCTGAGGTCCGCGGCGTCCATCGGCAACGCCAAACTCAAGCTTTGTTCCAGGCTTTACAGTCGGAACGCCCTCTGGAAGAGATGATGCTGCGAGGTAAACATCTTCGCCTTCATCGGATGAGATGAATCCAAAACCTTTTTCAAGGCTAAACCATTTAACGCGACCTGTAGGCATGGGGGTTGCTCCTTAGGTAATTCGTACTCGTTTAAAAACTCGGCCGAGGGGTTCGGGCAGGTGCCCAGTTTATCAGAGCGTGGCTTCGGAGTGCGCGCCGCATCCGTGGTCTACGGAGACCACGCGAGCGTCATCTGGAGCTATCGCATTTGCGCACACACCAAAGGCTGAACGCATTGAGCCTGCAATCGGAATAAAGAATCCGCAGGAGGCGCAAGGCTTTGGAGCGCTTTGAGCTAAAGGTGTATTTGGTCCACGATCTCCTGTGTACCAACGCTTGCTCGCTTGATCGCGACCTTCGATTGAAAGTACACGTGGGCGCATTAAACCTAAATCAAATACCTCAGTCGCATCGAGATCTTCATCCTGTATCAGTGCATTAACACCAGGTACTAAACGTGTGTCATCGAGTGCGCTGGGAACAATAACTCCGGGTTGGATATCTTCTGGCGCAATACGGTCGCGGTACTCAATCCACTCGGGTGCAAGGAGTGAGTCAGGGCCTGGAAGAACAACAACATCGCAGACGGTTGCATCTGCATCCTTTTCAACCTTTGCAACGGTAACGCACCAGCGCCAACCTTTGTATCCGGCGATCTCTGCTTCAAAGAGGTAGCTAGCTACGCGATCTTCATCTGCATACTCAACAGAAACGAAAGCGCCGACTTGGGATGCAAACTCTGCATCCGCAAGCGCGGCGTCTCGTGCAATATCTTGCGCATCGAAGCTTTTGCTCATGCGCTAAGGATAGCGTGCTTTAGAAATCCATTCCTGCGCCTGGATCGCCTGCTGGCGATGAAGACTTAGGCTCTGGCTTATCTGTAATGACTGCCTCTGTTGTAATAAAGAGAGCTGCGATTGAAGCAGCGTTTTGTAGTGCAGAGCGAGTTACCTTAGCTGGATCGATGATGCCAGCCTTGATCATGTCGACGTATTCGCCAGTTGCTGCATTTAATCCGAAACCAACTTCTAGGTGACGAACCTTCTCAACAACGACTCCGCCTTCAAGTCCTGCGTTAACTGCGATCTGCTTAAGAGGTGCTTCGATTGATAATTCAACAATCTTTGCACCTGTTGCTTCTTCGCCTTCAAGCTTTAACTTCTTAAACGCTTGTGTTGCAGCTTGTAGAAGTGCAACGCCACCACCGGCGACGATTCCTTCTTCTACTGCAGCCTTTGCGTTACGAACTGCATCCTCAATACGGTGCTTGCGCTCCTTAAGCTCTACCTCTGTTGCAGCTCCTGCCTTAATAACAGCAACGCCACCAGCTAACTTAGCTAGACGCTCTTGTAGTTTTTCACGATCGTAATCTGAATCGCTCTTTTCAATCTCGGCGCGAATTTGATTTACGCGGCCCTTGATCTGATCAGCATCTCCGCCACCTTCAACGATGGTGGTTTCTTCCTTGCTGATAACTAC
>CAIMCU010000070.1 GCA_903839585.1 uncultured Actinomycetes bacterium
ACGTCGAAGTGTTTTTCCGCGACGAACATCGGTACGCATATCGCAACCAGATGCACAGTGCTCACAAGCTGATGGGGTTGAGACTAAATCAAATGGGCGTGCACGGAATCGGTAAGAAGCGCCTGTCAGCGCACCTACTGGACAGATCTGAACTGTGTTGCCCGAGAAGTAAGACTCAAATGGTTGGTTCTCGTAGATACCTACCTGCTGAAGCGCACCACGTTCATTGAGAGTAATAAAAGCATCGCCTGCGATCTGATCAGAAAAACGTGTACAGCGAGCACAGAGAACGCAACGTTCGCGATCGAGAAGTACCTGTGAAGAGATGTTGATTGGCTTTTCAAATGTGCGCTTTGTGCCTTCAAAGCGTGACTCTGAACGACCAGTGCTCATCGCCTGGTTTTGCAATGGACACTCTCCACCCTTGTCGCAAACTGGGCAGTCAAGTGGGTGGTTAACAAGAAGTAACTCCATAACGCCTTGTTGCGCCTTGTCGGCAACAGGTGAAGTTAGCTGTGTCTTCACAATCATCCCTGGTTCAACAGGAATCGTGCAAGATGCTTGTGGCTTTGGGAAAGCGCGTCCATTGATTTCGATGTCAACAAGACACTGACGGCATGCACCAACTGGATCTAGCAGTGGATGATCACAAAAGCGTGGAATCTGAATTCCGAGTTGTTCGGCGGCACGAATTACAAGAGTTCCTTTTGGAACATGAACTTCGAAGCCATCGATAACGACGGTGATCATCTCAACTGCAACATCGGTTGTCATTTAAGCGTTCACCCCCGCGAAGAGAGTTGATTTAGTTGAATCAAATGGGCAGCCACCGTTAGTGAGGTGTGCGATGTACTCATCGCGGAAGTACTTAATGGATGAGGTAATAGGGGATGTTGCACCATCACCCAGGGCGCAGAATGAACGGCCCATGATGTTGTCACAAAGATCAAGAAGTTTTTCAAGATCCGCTTCAGTTCCCTTACCTGCTTCAAGGTCACGAAGAATTTGAACCAACCACCAAGTGCCTTCGCGGCAAGGTGTGCACTTTCCGCATGACTCGTGCTTATAAAACTCAGTCCAACGTAGTACTGCACGAACTACACAGGTTGTTTCATCAAAGATTTGGAGAGCTTTTGTACCGAGCATTGAACCTGCGGCAGCAACACCTTCGTAATCAAGTGGAGTATCTAAGTGCGCATCGGTGAAGATAGGTGTTGATGAACCACCTGGAGTCCAAAACTTAAGTTTGTGTCCTGCGCGAACACCGCCAGCGAGTTCTAAGATCTCACGAAGAGTGATTCCCAGTGGTGCCTCAAACTGTCCAGGGTTCTTTACATGTCCTGAGAGTGAGTACAAAGTTGCACCCTTGCTCTTCTCGGTTCCCATTGATTGGTACCACTCGGCACCGTTAGCAATAATTGCAGGGACTGCAGAGATTGACTCAACGTTATTTACAACGGTTGGTCGAGCGTATAAGCCAGCAATCGCTGGAAATGGTGGGCGAAGACGAGGTTGTCCGCGGAAGCCTTCAAGTGAGTCAAGAAGAGCCGTCTCTTCTCCGCAGATATATGCGCCCGCACCAACGTGGAGAACTAGATCAAAACCATTTCCAAGGTGACCAGCTTTATACGCATCCTCGATCGCTTGATTGAGTCGACGTACAACATGTGTAACTTCACCGCGAATATAGATAAAAGCTTTCTTGGCACGGATTGCGTGTGAAGCGATGATGCAACCTTCAACAAGTACGTGTGGATTAGCCATAAGCAAAGGCATGTCTTTGCAAGTACCTGGCTCTGACTCATCTGCGTTCACAACTAGGTAGTGATCCTTGTCGTCACCTTGTGGAATAAAGCCCCACTTCATTCCGGTTGGGAAGCCTGCGCCACCGCGACCGCGAAGTCCTGAGTCTTTAATAAGTTGAATAACAGCATCTGGATCCATAGCTAAAGCCTTCTTAGATGCTTCATATCCACCATGACGCTTATAAGCATCGATAGTAAATGAATCCTTTTCATCCCAATGCGCTGATAGAACCGGCGTTAACTTGGTCATTTACTTTCCTTCTTTCGAAAGCTTTAGACCAAGCAAGGAAGGCTCTCCTGCTTGAACACCTTCATGTGCACGACCATCGTTGAGACCAGCAAGTACTGCTGATGCTTCTTTCCAGGTAACAAGTTTGTTTGGTCCGCGAGTAGGTGCTGGAGGATTTCCTGCACGTGCACCATCTACTAATGACTTTGCAGACTCAACTGTCTGGTTGTCATAGAACTCCCAGTTAGCCATTACAACAGGTGCGTAATCACAGGCGGCGTTGCACTCGATGTGTTCAAGTGAAACCTTTCCATCAGCGGTTACGCCATCGTTTTCAATTCCAAGGTGTTCCTTAAGCGAAGCAAAGATTGCATCTCCACCCATAACCGCACACAAAGTATTTGTGCAAACTCCTACGTGGTACTCGCCAACAGGCTTGCGCTTGTACTGCGTATAAAAAGTCGCAACAGCTGAGACTTCAGCGGTTTCAATACTCAAGAGCTCTGCAATCTTTTCGATACCTTCGTTGGTGACATAGCCAGCACGAGACTGAACAAAGTGCAGTAAAGGCATAATTGCAGAACGGCTACGTGGGTAGCGCTTAATAATCGAATCCATTGTTGAGAGCTCTTCAGTAGTAAATGCCATTAGCGGTCTACGCCTCCCATAACAGGATCGATTGAGGCAACAGCGCCGATGATGTCGGCAACCATGCCGCCCTCAGACATTGCAGATGTTGCTTGAAGATTGTTAAAGGATGGTTCGCGGAAGTGAACGCGGTAAGGACGGGTTCCTCCATCAGAGACGATGTGCGCTGCAAGCTCACCACGTGGTGACTCAACAGCTGCATACACCTGACCTGCTGGAACTCTGAAACCTTCTGTAACGAGTTTGAAGTGATGGATAAGTGACTCCATTGAGCTTCCCATGATTTCGCGGATGTGATTTAGGGAGTTACCCATTCCATCTGCACCAATTGAAAGCTGTGATGGCCATGCAATCTTCTTATCTGCGACCATTACTGGTTGACCTTGAGTAGCT
>CAIMCU010000071.1 GCA_903839585.1 uncultured Actinomycetes bacterium
ACAACCTTGCCTGGGTTCTTTGTAACCTCAGATGCGCTGCCACCTGTAACAGATACCTGCCATGGTGGATTGCCTTTGTAGTGAGAGGTATCGACCTCGATCGCTGTAATTGTTCCGGCTACTCCAAGCTTTACTGCAAACCAGTCGTTTCCACCGTGGCGACGGCGACGGTTTTCCCAACCATCGCCTTGGTTAAGAGCGTTACCTGGTTGAAGGGTGTTGCGAGCAGATGAATAGAAGTCATCTGAGGATGCGATGAGTTCGCCACCGTTTTCTAAGTTAGAAAGATCGATAACACCCTTTGCTGCAATCCACTTCGGATCTGGCAGAACCTCGCCATGAATGCGAAGACGGGCGACGCCACCATCTGGGTGTTGTGTCAGCTTTACATGAGTCCAGCGACGGTGAGACTTCACTGCAAACTCATTTTCATGATCGCCTTTGAGCGCGACCTTATCGAGGAGCGGCTCCCAGTTTGCTGAAAGAAGTTCATCGATTGTTGGGATGTGATCAAAGGATGCGCCGTGAAGTGAGGCGTGCTCTGGGTAGTTTCCTGTGAAGTTACCGGTATCGATAACTGCGCCCTTAATGATTCCGGCTGCACCTAAGCGAATGATTGCGAAGTCATCACCTGGCTCGTTGCGGCGGCGGCGTGTCTCCCAGCCGTCGTAGACCTGACCTTTATGACCAAAGGTGTGGCTATTAAACTTTGCACGACCTTGATTGAGAAGGTTCTCTTTTTCAGCGAAGAACTCATCATTTGCGTAGACAACGCCTGCGCCTAGTCTGCGGCTAGCTAAATCGGTGAGGTTCTTAAAGTCGCTCAATTTACGCCTCTCGTTAGGAACTTTCCTTGCACTCCGCCAACATGGGCACCGTCTTTGTAAACGGTGTTACCGCGAAGCCAGGTCTGCTTTACAACGCCTTTGAGAATTTTACCTTGGTATGGAGTGACCTGGTTTTTATGGAATAGCTCGCGAGGATCGACTGAGAATGATGCGTCAGGGTCGAACTCAATGATGTCGGCGTCCTTACCAACTGCGATGGAGCCCTTGTCCTTTAAACCAACAAGGTAAGCAGGGTTTGCGCTCATCCACTGCACAACTTTATAAAGCGGAATCCCACGCTCTAGCGCCTGTGTCCAAATAATTGATAATCCAAGTTGAAGAGAAGAGATTCCACCCCACGCTGCTTGGAAGTCGCCTTTATCAAAGAGCTTTAGATCAGCGGTACATGGTGAGTGGTCGGAGACGATCTGATCGATGATGCCATCGGTAAGTCCGCGCCAAAGCTCTTCCTGATTTTTCTTTTCGCGAATCGGTGGGCAGCACTTGTACTGCGTTGCTCCATCTGCGATCTCTTCAGCTGTAAGGGATAGGTAGTGAGGACATGTCTCAACTGTGATGTTGATGCCATCCTCACGCGCAGATTTAATAAGTGAGAGTGAGTCACCGCTTGAAAGGTGCAGAACGTGCACACGTGCTTTAGTGCGACGCGCTTCTTCGATGAGCTCTGCGATTGCAACGTTCTCGGCGCCTTTTGGACGAGAAGCTAAGAACTCTGAGTAGTCGCGTGAAGAAGGTTTTGTTGAGCGTTGAATCGCCTGTGAGTTTTCAGCGTGAACAACCATCAGAGCTTGCTCTGCTGATAAGACGTTTAACGCATCGGCTAAATCATCGAGGGATGATGCTGGAAACTCATCTACGCCTGAGTGCAAGAGGAAGCACTTAAACCCGAAGACCCCTTGATCAAGTAGCGGTTTAAGGTCTGCAACGTTGCCGGGAATTGATCCACCCCAGAAGCCAACATCAACGGAGCACTTTCCGGTAGCCGCCTCCTTCTTTGTGGCAAGGGCTGCAACGTTAACCGTTGGAGGAATGCTGTTGAGCGGCATATCGATAACAGTTGTTACACCACCTGCTGCAGCAGCCTTAGTGGCAGATGCAAAGCCTTCCCATTCGGTGCGGCCTGGTTCGTTGATATGAACGTGGCTATCTACAACACCTGGGAG
>CAIMCU010000072.1 GCA_903839585.1 uncultured Actinomycetes bacterium
CAGGTGATCCGGTTGAGATGGCATCTCTCTATAACATCGAAGGTGCTGATGAGTTAACTTTTCTTGACATCTCAGCGAGCAGTTCAAATCGAGAGACCACACTCGATGTTGTACGAAAAACAGCTGAGCAAGTATTTATCCCATTGACCGTAGGTGGAGGCATTCGCACCGTTGAAGATGTTGACCGCTTACTTAGAGCAGGCGCAGATAAGGTCTCCATCAATACCGCAGCTCTTGCTAGACCTGAGCTCATTAGTGAGATCGCTGATCGCTTCGGTTCTCAAGTTCTCGTTATCTCCATCGATGCACGCAGGGCGCGCAGCGAATCTGGTTTCGAAGTTACAACGCATGGGGGACGCCAAAGTTCTGGAGTAGATGCGCTTGCGTGGGTGGAACAGGCGTGCGAGCTTGGCGCAGGAGAGATTCTTCTCAACTCGATGGACTCTGATGGAACTCGAGCCGGTTATGACATTGGAATGATCAAGGCCGTTCGAGCCATTTCTAGAGTTCCATTAATCGCTAGTGGAGGAGCTGGTGCGCTCGAGGATTTTGCTCACGCATTGGATGCTGGTGCAGATGCCTTATTGGCGGCGAGTGTCTTTCACTTTGGAGTTCACCGCATAAATGATGTGAAGAAGTACCTATCGAATCAGGGATATTGCGTTCGCATGCCTTCGGCTTGATAAGGCAGAATAAGCGCATGAGCGTTCAACTTTCCCCAGAAATTGCATCGCTGCTCAAGGATCGTGAGCTTCTCATTCCAGCTATCGCTCAGGATGCAACTTCGGGAGAGGTACTCATGCTTGCCTATATGAATACGCAAGCACTTGCTCTCACCATCTCTACGGGTAGCGCTACTTACTGGAGCAGAAGTCGAAGAGAGTTATGGGTTAAAGGTGCAACCTCTGGACATACTCAGGAGGTTATATCCATCGCACTCGATTGTGATGGTGATGCTCTCCTTCTAAAGGTAAACCAAACCGGTTCGGCTTGTCACACAGGGGAGCGCACCTGCTTTCATCAGCCGATCTCCTTGGATATTAAGCAATGAATCTAGAAGAGTTCCGTGGGTATGCGAAGGACCACAACGTAGTTCCTGTTTTTAGAAAGTTACTAGCTGATGGTGAAACGCCCCTCGGTGTTTATCGTAAATTGGCAAAGAACAAAGCTTCAACATTTCTCTTAGAGTCCGCCGAACATGGAGGCGCTTGGTCTCGTTACTCATTCATAGGAGTTCATAGCGCTGCCACGTTAAGCGAAGCCGATGGACGTGCCGTATGGATTGGTACAGCTCCGGCAGGTGCTCCAACTGGAATCGATCCACTAGAAGCTCTCAAGCTGTGTTCTGCTCATTTGAAATCACCGAAAATCGCAGGGTTACCTCCACTAACTGGTGGTCTCGTTGGCTACATGGGGTATGACGCTGTGCGCCGCCTTGAAACCTTGCCTACTCACTCTAAGAAAGATCTCCCACTTCCAGAGATTGCTTTCATGCTCACAAGTGATTTAGCTATCATGGATCACTTCGACGGGACCATCACATTGATTGCGAATGCGATTAATTGGGATGGCACCGATGGGCGCGTTGATGAAGCCTTTGCAGATGCGCAGTCTCGCTTAGATCGCATGCAGATGGAGTTAGCGCAGCCACTTCCGGGCTTTGTTTCACAGATTCCTTCAATGAGTGATTATCACTTCGAACGAAATATCCCTGAAACCGATTTTCTTGCAAAGGTGGCACAGATTAAGGAGGAGATCCTCTCTGGCGAGGCTTTCCAGGTAGTGCTTTCTCAACGGTTTGCAATGAACTGTCCGAGTGATGCAATCGATGTCTATCGAGCACTTCGCCTTAGTAATCCCAGTCCGTATATGTATCTCTTTAGATTTACAGATGGGGTTGAAATTGTTGGATCTAGCCCCGAAGCCTTAGTAAAGGTAACTGGCGAAGATGTCATGGTTCATCCAATTGCAGGCACTCGTAAGCGCTCGGATAACCCTGAAGAGGATCATCGATTAGGAGAGGAGTTACTGGCAGACCCCAAAGAGCGTGCTGAACATCTGATGCTTGTAGATCTAGGCCGCAATGACTTAGGACGAATCTGCTCGCCAGGTAGCCTTGAAGTAGTAGATTTTATGCACATCGAACGTTACTCCCATGTAATGCATATAGTTTCAACAGTTGTTGGAAAGTTATCTCCCAAATCATCTGCAGTTGATGCCCTCTTTGCTGTCTTTCCTGCAGGAACATTATCCGGAGCCCCAAAGCCGCGAGCGATGGAGATCATTGAAGAGCTCGAACCACATCGAAGAGGTGTCTATGGTGGAGCTATCGGCTATATAGATTTCACCGGCAATATAGATGCTTGTATTGCTATTCGTACCGCGGTGATTTACGACAAGGTTGCATATGTGCAAGCGGGGGCGGGAATAGTTGCCGACTCTGATGCGCAGTCAGAGAATCAAGAGTGTATTAACAAGGCGGCCGCGGTCTTAGGTGCGGTCAATGCGGCAAATGCGATGGCGGGCAAGTGATGTCTGAGGGCTTATCCATTCTCCTATTTATTGTTATCTTCTCGTTAGTTACGATTTTCTTAAGCAAGCGTTTTAAGCTTTCACAAAGATATGAACGAAAGCCCCGTGAACTCTCACAGTGGAACTCTCTAGATAAAGGAATAGATCCAACCGATGAGCGTTCTTGACTCAATTGTTGAGGGCGTGCGGGAGGATCTTTCCGCACGTCGCAAAAGCCTTGCCTATATACAAGAGGCGATGACATCTGCTGCCCCAACCGTTGATGCACATAAGTTTCTGCGCGCAGATGGCGTAAGCGTCATCGCAGAGGTAAAGCGATCCTCTCCAAGCAAAGGTGCTTTGGCACCTATTTCAGATCCTGCCTCTCTGGCTGCAAAGTATGAGGAGGCTGGTGCCTCGGTTATCAGCGTATTGACTGAACAGCGAAGATTTGGTGGATCCTTGGCCGATCTAGATGCGGTTCGAAAAGCGGTTTCACTTCCAGTACTACGTAAAGATTTTATGATCGATGAGTATCAGTTCTTTGAGGCTAGAGCTCATGGCGCCGATGTAGTTCTCCTTATTGTCGCCGCACTTTCCAAATCACAGTTGAAAGATTTCTACGATCTATCTACCGAGTTGGCTATGGCGGTGCTTGTAGAGGTACATACCGAGGATGAGTTAGAGCGCGCACTTGAGATTTCGCCTCGAATTATCGGAGTTAACTCACGCAACTTAAAGACGCTAGAAGTCGATAGCGCCGGATTTCAAAGGCTTCTACCGCGGATTCCAGATTCGATAATTCGCGTTGCCGAATCCGGAATCTCATCCCGCAAAGAGGTCGAGTTCGCACAGGAGTTTGGTGCAGATGCGGTTCTAGTAGGAGAGGCCCTTGTTCGTGCGGGGGATCCGATTTCTGCACTGCACGACCTAATGGGTCGAGGGTAGGGTTGACTCCATGAGTGTCGAGCAGAGCGAGGTTCTAGGCCATTTTGGCCCTTACGGCGGACGCTTTGTTCCAGAGGCTCTTATCGGTGCGCTGGATGAGTTAGCTGCTGCGCACCAATCCTCACAGAGCGATCCAGCTTTTATGGCGCAGTTAAATCATCTGCATGCAACGTATACGGGTAGACCTAGCATCATTACAGAAGCAAATCGTTTTGCTGAGCATGCAGGTGGTGCACGCATACTTCTCAAGCGTGAAGATTTAAACCACACCGGAAGTCACAAAATCAACAACGTCTTGGGGCAGGCTCTACTTACCAAGCGCATGGGTAAGAAGCGCATTATTGCCGAGACCGGTGCAGGACAACACGGTGTCGCTTCAGCAACTGCAGCTGCGTTGATGGGACTCGAGTGCGTTGTTTACATGGGCGAAGAGGACACAAAACGCCAGGCCCTTAACGTTGCACGCATGAAGCTACTGGGCGCCGATGTAGTTCCGGTGACTTCGGGGTCTCGCACACTTAAGGATGCCATTAATGAGGCGATGCGCGATTGGGTGACCAACGTTGAAACAACTCACTACTTACTCGGTACCGTTGCAGGGCCACACCCATTCCCTTCAATGGTTCGCGACTTTCACAAGATAATTGGAGAAGAGGCTCGCGAACAGGTTCTGGCGCTAACGGGCAAACTTCCCGACGCTGTTCTTGCATGTGTTGGCGGCGGATCAAATGCGATTGGAATCTTTCACCGCTTTATCTCCGATCCATCTGTTCGACTTATCGGTCTTGAAGCAGGTGGTGATGGGGTTGAAACGGGGCGCCACGCTGCAACAATTACTGGTGGAACCATGGGAGTTTTGCACGGAACCCGCTCATATGTTTTGCAGGATGAAAACGGTCAGACCATTGAGTCGCACTCAATCTCTGCCGGACTTGATTACCCAGGTGTAGGTCCAGAGCACGCATACCTGCATGACATAGGTCGCGCAGAGTATCGAGCCATCACCGATAAAGAGGCGATGGAGGCGTTCGCTCTGCTCTCTAAGACTGAGGGAATTATCCCGGCGATAGAAACGGCACACGCGCTAGCAGGGGCAATGAAGGTTGGTAGAGAGTTAGGGCCTGAAGCAACCTTGCTCATCAATCTCTCTGGTCGTGGCGATAAGGATGTTCAAACCGCTGCACAGTACTTTGGAATTCCACTTTAGATGTCAACTACTTTGCAACAGGTTTTTGACAAGGCTAAGAGCGAAAACCGTGCCGCTCTTATCGCCTATATACCTGCAGGGTTTCCGACTCAAGAGGGTTGCAAGAAAGTTATTAAGGCTTTCGTAGATGGTGGAGTAGATGCTATTGAGATCGGATTTCCATACAGTGATCCTGTTATGGATGGACCGACTATTCAAGCTGCGGCGGTTACGGCTCTTGCTAACGGAACTGGTGCTGCAGATGTGTTTGAAGCGCTTAAGTGCGCGACAGATCTTGGGGTCGCCGGTGTTGTGATGACGTACTGGAATCCCATTGAACGTTACGGAGTCGATGAGTTTGCTGCAGCGATTGCAGCCAACGGTGGCAGTGGAGTAATTACCCCTGACTTAACTATCGAAGAGTCGCAAGGATGGGTGAGCGCCACCGATCAAGCTGGAGTTAATCGAATATACGTCGTGGCACCGAGTACAACAGATGCACGCCTTCCCTTGGTAACAAAGATGTGTGGAGGCTTTGTCTATGCAGCGAGCTTGATGGGGGTTACCGGAACCCGATCCTCAGTCTCATCTGGAGCGCCAGATCTCGTTGCAAGGGTACGAAGGAGTTCAGATCTTCCCGGTGCCGTCGGCTTGGGTGTTTCAACTCGAGAACAGGCAAAGGGTGTTGCAGGATATGCAGATGGAGTAATTGTTGGCTCTGCATTTATTAATAAGGTACTTGAGTCTAAAAGCGAGGGGGATGCGTTGCTTGCAATTGAAGAGTTGGCGCGCGAACTTTCATTAGGCGTTAGAGAGGGAAGATGAGAGAGTCATTAATTAAAGCGCAGCCGTGGTTAGGTTTGATCTCAAGGTTAGTACTTGGGGGCGTCCTCTTTATTGCCGGCTACCTTAAGGTCGGCACACCCGATAAGTCTCAGATGGCGGTCCGTGCATACGAGGTACTACCCATCTCCTTGGCAAATTTGATTGGTCTACTTCTTCCTTATGTAGAGATCGGAATCGGACTCCTGTTAATTCTCGGGGTTTACACAAGAATTAGCGCCGCTTTAGGTGGAGCGATCATGGTTGTATTCATTGTCGCCATCGCCCAAGCTTGGGCTCGCGGTTTAACGATTGACTGTGGCTGCTTTGGCGGAGGAGGTCAAGTTGCCGCCAGTGAGACTAAGTACCTCTCTGAAATCATCAGAGACACAGCTTTGGTGTTACTAGCCCTCTACTTGATTAGGTACCCTAATACCAAGTTTTCAATCGATAAATCACCGAAGCTAGCCAAGTAAGAGAAAAGGAAGATAGATGGGAAAGAAAGACGCCGGCGCCCCAAAGAAGGATAACTTCACACGAAACCTAGTAGTGGTTGTAGTTGTGGGTGTCATCCTCATCATGCTCGTGCCAACGCTTATCTCTAAGCAAGGTGACAAGACCGCAGCTATTCCTGCCAGCGTCTCATCCTCTGAAGGTTATGGCATAGTCTTTAACGCCGATCTCGTTGGAAAGCCAAAGATTGAGATTTACGAGGATTTTCAATGTCCATTCTGCGCGCAGTTTGAAGCAATGGCAGGGGAGTACTTAGAGGATCTGATTGCAAAGAAAGAGGCGAAGGTTGTTTACCATCCCCTTTCCTTTATTGGTGATGAGTCGGTAAGAGCTGCAAACGCAGCAGCTTGCGCTGCCGATGAGAATAACTTCCTAGCTTTTCACAAGAACTTATACTCCAATCAGCCAAGTGCTGAAAACTCAGGTGAGTGGAGCAACGATTACTTTAAGGCGGCAGGTCTAGGTGTCGGAATCACCGGAGGAAACTTTGCTTCATGTGTCGATAACCTCAAGTACCAGGACTGGGTAGTCAACGTTGCCAATGAGGGTGGAAAGCGAAACGTTAACTCTACCCCTTCAGTATTCGTAAACGGAAAACTTATAGAGAATGAATCGATTCGCACTAATCAGATTTTTGATCTGAATAAATTCAAGTCCGCTGTAGCTAAGGGATAAGTGTTTCCTCGCCTGATTCCAACCCCTTCGATTTCGAAGGTTGAGATTGGGCCACTCACAGTTCATTTCTACGCACTATGCATCATCGTCGGTATCGCCATCGCAGTCTGGTTGGGTGATAAGCGTCTGCGTCGCATCAATCCAGCGCTGGAGAACGTCGTAGCCGATGTCGCCTTTATCGCTGTGCCTGTTGGAATCATTGGCGGTCGTCTCTACCACGTCATAACAACACCTGAGTATTTCTTTGGTGTAAATGGTGACTGGGTAGATATCTTTAAGATTTGGCAGGGCGGATTAGGAATCTGGGGAGCGATCTCTCTGGGAATCGTCGGCGCATACTTTGCTTACCGAAACCTTTCGAAGAAGAGTGAGGCGAGCTTTCCTCCCTTTCTTACATTTCTAGATGCGTTAGCTCCCGGAATTCTCTTAGCTCAGGCGGTTGGAAGATTCGGAAACTGGTTTAACGCAGAGCTCTTTGGTAGGCCTTTAGATACATGGTGGGCTTTATCTATTCCAGTCAGAAATAGACCGTATGGGTATAGCGAGTTTGAGAGTTTTCATCCCACCTTTCTATATGAAGCCATTCTCTGTACCGCTGGGGCTGCGCTACTTATTTTCTTGACCCCTCAGCTCAAATCTGGACAGCTCTTTTTACTCTACATAATCACATACTCGCTGGGTCGTTTTTTTATCGAAGGTATCCGAATCGATCAGGCGCATGAAATCGCTGGTCTGCGCTTAAATCAGTGGGTCTCAATAGCGATAATCTCGGCAGGCTCCGTTTCATTCCTGAGAATTGGAAAAAACTTCAGGTAGGCTCGCAAATATGGCCCTAGATGATGTCTACCGCAGAAACCAACAGCACCGTACCCACCGCGCTGGATGGTTGCGGGCCGCTGTCCTTGGTGCAAACGATGGATTGGTATCGACTGCATCCTTAATGATTGGTGTGGCCGCTGCGACAGCTGGTGGAAGTGATTCGAAATCTTTTTTGATTACAGCCGGCATTGCAGGAATAGCAGCTGGTGCAATGTCGATGGCGGTCGGTGAGTACGTATCTGTACGTTCGCAAAACGATATCGAAGACTCAGATCGTTTACTTGAAATTGAGCACTTAGCTATAGATCCAGAGGCTGAGCTTGAAGAGTTGCAGCATATTTATATCAATCGTGGATTAACTCCAGAGCTAGCTCTTGAAGTTGCGCAGGCGATGCACGCTAAAGATCCTTTAGAGGCTCACCTTCGTGATGAGCTAGGTCAGCATCCGCACACTAAGGCAAGACCGATGCAAGCGGCGATCGCATCAGCTCTCTCCTTTACTGCAGGGGGCTTCGTTCCATTTATGGGCACCTTTGCACCTTCGGCTGGAAAGGTCGCCTTTAGCATTGTCGTTTTCACCATCATCGGACTCCTCTTTACAGGAGTCTTGAGCGCTAAGACCGCCGGCTCAAAACTTGCCACTCCTACCCTTCGCGTAATTATGGGCGGTTGCCTCGGAATGGCCATCACGGCCGGGATTGGTCAACTCTTCCACCTGAGTGGCATCTAACACCGTTGCTTTAGGCGCAACTCAACCTTTCTAACTTCCCCTTCACCCGCACCCTTGCTACCCTTTTACCTCAAGCTAATTACGTTTTTTGCCGGGCCAACGTTGTCCCAATTAATTTATATGAGAAGACAACGGAGAAGTGCACATGGCGCTTACATCGAACTACCCTGTAGCTCAGGGTCTTTACGATCCAGCTAACGAGCATGATGCTTGTGGTGTCGCCATGGTTGCAACGCTCAACAAAGTTGCTACACATGAAATCGTTGAAAAAGCATTGACAGCTCTTCGAAACTTAGAGCACCGAGGTGCATCGGGTGCCGAGCCAGATAGTGGCGACGGCGCAGGAATACTTATCCGCGTCCCAGATGGTTTTTATCGAGCAGTTACAAAGTTTGAACTACCAGCGTCTGGTCATTACGCAACTGGAGTGGCGTTTATTGGCCAAGGAGTAGATGTAAAGGAAGAGATTGAAAAGTTAGCGCAGGAGGAAGGGCTAAAGGTTCTTGGGTGGCGCGAACTTCCAATTAACCCTAAATCTCTCGGCAAGACGGCGCTTTCAGTTATGCCAAACTTTCAACAGCTCTTTATCTCAGGTTTGCGCGATGAGTCTGGCATTGCACTTGATCGCTTGGCGTTTTGCTTTCGCAAACGCGCAGAGCACGCTCTAGATCTCTACTTTCCATCCCTTTCATCTCAAACAATCGTTTACAAGGGGATGTTAACGACCGGACAACTTGAGGAGTTCTTCCCAGATTTAAGTGATGAGCGCGTACTTTCTCCACTTGCTCTGGTTCACTCTCGCTTTTCAACCAACACATTCCCATCCTGGCCACTTGCTCACCCATACAGATTTATTGCACACAATGGAGAGATCAACACTGTTAAGGGAAACCGTAACTGGATGCGAGCACGAGAATCTCTACTTGAAAGTGATCTTATTCCAGGCGACCTATCCCGGCTTTCACCAATCGTTGAGATGTCAGGTAGCGACTCAGCATCCTTTGATGAGGTATTAGAGCTTCTCTATCTTGGGGGTCGCTCACTCCCACACGCAGTACTGATGATGATTCCTGAAGCATGGGAAAATCATGCAACGATGTCACAAAAGCGTCGCGACTTCTACGCCTTCCACGCATCTCTAATGGAGGCTTGGGATGGTCCAGCGTGCGTAACCTTTACAGATGGACATCAAGTAGGAGCAGTTCTCG